>JANOTW010000067.1:0-16324 GCA_031416575.1 Ferruginibacter sp. | reverse complement strand
GCGCTGATGGAACAAGCCTTTATTTCCATATTTATTATTTTTCGATTTGGCTGTAAGTAGGTTTTTTTATACACTTATAGCCAAATCCAAATAATTGAATTTGGCTATAAGTGGTAATTTTTATACATTTATAGCCAAATCGAAATAATGGACGGTATCATTGGGCGCAAAAATGAAATGGAATTATTCACCTCCATACTAAGTGGAAACCGCTCCGAATTTATTGCCGTATATGGCCGGCGAAGGGTGGGGAAAACCTTTTTAATACGCTCCGCATTCGGGCAACATTTTACTTTTCAGCTTACAGCCTTAGCCAATGCAACCATGGAACAGCAGCTTGCCAATTTTGATATCGCATTAAAGAAGGCGAATAAAAAATTAAAGGTGCCACCTGCTAAAAACTGGTTTACTGCTTTTGTTCAGCTTACTCGGTTTTTAGAAAAATCTACAGCTGCAAAAAAAGTAGTATTTATTGATGAGCTGCCCTGGTTAGACACTACCAATGCCGGCTTCATTCAGGCATTGGAACATTTTTGGAACAGTTGGGCGTCCGCCCGTAAAGATATTATTTTAATAGTTTGCGGTTCGGCGGCATCGTGGATGATACACAAACTGATAAACAATAAAGGCGGCCTGCACAACCGGGTAACCAAAAGAATAAAAATAGTACCATTTACATTGCAGGAGTGTGAGCAATTGATACAGTCTAAAAAATCGGTGTTGGATCAATATCAAATCATACAATTGTACATGGTTTTTGGGGGCATTCCTTTTTATTGGGATGAAGTAGCTAAAGGATTAAGCGCCGCACAAAATATACAGCAAATATGCTTTAGCGAAAATGGATTGTTGCGCACCGAATTCTCCAATTTATACAGCTCTTTATTCAGCAATGCCGGCAGGCACATCGCTATTGTAAACGCACTGGCGAAAAAAGCGAAAGGATTAACCCGGTATGAAATAATAAAAGGCTCCGCATTACCTGATGGTGGCAGCATGACGAGGTTATTGGATGAACTGGAAGAAAGCGGCTTTATAAGAAAGTATATTCCATTTGATAAAAAAATGAGGACAAGCCTGTATCAGTTGACGGATTTTTATACGCTTTTTTATTTGCGCTTTATTAAGGATACCGCTCATTTTGAAAAAAATAAATGGCTCAACACAATAGATAGCCCGGCGCACAGGGCATGGAGTGGCTATGCCTTTGAGCAGGTTTGCCTGTACCATATTGATCAGCTTAAACACGGATTGGGCATAACCGCTGTAGAAACCAACGTCTCAAGCTGGAGGAGTACTTCCTTAGACAAAGGCGCCCAGATAGATTTGGTAATAGACAGAAGGGACCAGGTGATCAATCTCTGCGAAATGAAATTTTCCATCAATCAGTTTACCATAGATAAAAAATACGATACGGAATTACGCAACAAAATAGCGGCGTTTAAAAAAGAAACCGGCACCCGCAAATCCGTTTTTCTAACAATGGTAACCACCTTTGGGTTACAACAAAATAATTACTCCGCAGGTGTAGTACAAAATGATATTAAGATGAACACCCTGTTTTATAAGTAGCCAACGGCGTGCTGCGTAAACTGTTTTGGTAATGCTTGCATGCCAGGTTTGCATGCCGGCTTTTTTGTAGAAATATACTTCTGCCATTTCTTTTTTATACTGCCTGTACATTTAGCTTTAGTAAATGAAATATCCAGGGAAGTTTTTAAACCGGTTATGCCGTTCAGGTTTGCTTGCACCATCCCTTGTAATTTGGAACCGGAGAATAATTTTATGGCGTATAGCGGATTAGATGATCGTATAAACAAGTTATTGAATTATTAATGCAAGCACTTTACATTATAGCAGGTTGTAACGGAGCAGGTAAAACTACGGCCTCAAAATTTTTGTTGCCCGTAGTTTTTAATACCAATATTTTTGTTAATGCAGATATTATCGCCGCCGCGATGAATCCAGCTAATCCCGAATTGGTGGCAATGAAAGCAGGAAGGATTATGCTGGAACAAATTCAACAAAGGCTTGCAGCTAAACAAAGATTTGCCATAGAAAAAACACGTAGCTTATTTGGTTTCTTGATTGGCTATTCAACTTTATAAAAATACCCTTAGCAGTAAAGCGAACCCATTGTCTTTTTTAGGATTATCCTTAATGGTTACTACATGTAAACCTGCGGGTGTCCATACTTTAAAAATATCCCCTTTTTTATGCGCTGCGATGGCTTCATCCAATTGTGGTAGCATAGCGCCACGTATAAACCATCCAAGGTCGCCACCTTTAAATGCGGAACCATTGTCGGCACTATAGGTTCTGGCCATAGATTCAAATGTGCTGCTGTCTGTTTTAATTTTTTTAATGATATTGCTTGCCAGGGAATCAGCGAACCTGCGGCTAAAGGTCGCTGTATCTATCAGGATATGGCTTACATGATAAAATGTATTGGGTACTTTGGCCAGCACTTTTATTAAATAGTTAGCCCCTTTAAACGGTCCATATACTTTACCAATTTTTCCTTTGTAAGCAAGGCTGTCGGCCAGGCCTGCAAAGGAAGTGGTGCTCATTATTGTTACCGTATCTATTTTATACTTTTTTTTGAGTTTGTATTTTACATAGCCGATAGGGTCCCTGGTAGTGTCCAGTTCTTTTTTTATTTGTGCTACGGATTGGCTTTTCACCAGGGTGGCCATCATTATCAAAATGATGAGCGATACGAATTGCTTCAATTTTTAAAATTTTACAAATATACAAAATGTAAGGCGGCTAACTAATGGGGGGAGTAATCAGGGTGCATTTCAAATTTTCGCTCCACTTATCAAGGCCGTGGTCGGTGGGACACCGGCCACGGCTGGCTGCCCCTGGCTGGTGGGACACCAGCCAGCGAAAAAGGCGGCTAACTAATGGGGGGAGTAATCATTTACGATTAAATCCTATTGGTTCACGTGGTGGGTTAGGTGGGTTTAATAATTGCTTTAATGCGGAAAATATCAGTTCTATATTTTCTTCGTTCTCCGATGTTCTGCTTCCTTGTTTTATCAACTCTTTTTCTATCTTTTCCAGCTTTATCAAAATATCTTTGTGGGTAAGTAGCATTTCACGAAGCTTCGTGAATATTCTGATGATACGGATATTTACTACTATGGCTCTTTCACTATTTAAAATACAAGATAACATTGTTACACCCTGCTCCGTAAAACAAAACGGCGCATATCTTAAGCCCTGTTTATCCTCATTGGAGATCACAAACTGTGATCTCCAATTTTCAAATTCTGTTTTATTCATTTCAAACATGAAATCTTCCGGAAAACGATTTGAATTTCGTCGTACAGCTTGTTTCAACACCCGGGTTTCAACTCCATACAACACTGCCAGGTCACGGTCAATCATAACTTTTTGCCCTCGAACCATATAAATTTTGTTTATGATTACTTCTTCAGCTAATGCTATTTTATTTTGTGCTTTTGCCATATTGATTCATAAAGGAATTTGCAAATAATTAAGTCTTCGGGGTGAAATAACCGCAAAGACTTAAAGCAGCATTTTATAAACAACCGGCATAGGAACCTGCATCTATTACGCCTGGTTATTTTACTGATTTTTAGTTTGCTGCTTTTTACTACGGCAAAAAAACGCCGGAAAAAAATATTACTCCCTGTTCTGTTAAAACATAAGGCATTTTTCTTGTACCGCCCCAACTTGATATTCCAGTTTGGAATATCAAGTTATTAAAACTCCGCTTCTGTAAGCTGAAACATAAAATCATCAGGAAAACGTTTTAAATTTCGTTTCACAGCTTTATTTAAATTCCCTGTTATTACATCATATAGATTAGCAAGATCTTTATCCAACATTATTTTTTGCCCTCTGATAAAATAAATTTTATTGATAATTATTTCATCAGCAATTATTGTTGGGTTATTCGTTTTTGCCATTTTGGTTTTTTAAGCTGGGATGTGTAGTTCTAAAAAGCCTGCCTGGATAGTTTATTTTACAATCCATTTTTTATATCGCTTTTGTATTTCTTCATGGGGTATTACCAGTCCTTTGTCAGATTCTATTAATGCTGCTTCCACATCTTGTTTAACCTTATCGGGCATGGTATCCCACCAATTATTTTCAGCATCCACTTCAAGTATGGCATGCACTATTTTCACCACCTTTAAGTCGGCTGTTTCAATATGTTTTTTAATTTCCTGTCGCTTTAGTTTTTCTGTACTCATATAACTTTCATTTTATACAAATTCACTTTTTTTATTATCCGATAAGATGATATTTTAATGGTGTGTGGTGATATTCAAAATTGTTCCTACATCAAAAGTTTTTAAATTTGACTTTCCTGCTTATCTAATAAGCGCTACAATTTCAATTTCCTCACAACACTCTTCACCAACTTTCTCATTTCATCCAATTGCCCGGTTTGTTGTTGAATAAATGTATTGTCTTCCATCCGGCCCATCACTTTGTTCATCTCTTCATTGGTATCATACACCATCTTGCGGAAAGGGTTGCTGTAGTCCTTCGCCCTGCTATCATAAATCCCTTTGCACATCCATTCCCTGGTGGCCAGCGCCTCCTGTAATAATTGTTTAAAGAGGCCGGCAGTAAATTGCCTTGGTGTAATATTTAGTATTTCCAGCAAGGAGGTATAGGCATGGTTCAGTTTATCGGTGAAATAATTGGCGCTTTGTACGCTATAAAATTCATGCACTTCGCTCCAGCTTTTCACTTTATTGTTTACAATGTTGTGCTGCAATTTTTCAACCGCTGATTGTTGAATTAATTGTCCGCCAATATTCAGCCATTCACTCCGTTGTATTTTAGCGGAGATGGTTTTCTTCAACTCAACAAAACCGGTCAGCTTATTTTGTTGAATATGTCCTAATAATTCCATTACGCCATAATACTGAACCAGTTCTTTAAAAATGGCGATAGACTGCGGCACTTTTATAACGGATGTTTTACGGGATGAGTTTTCAAACCCATCCGTTTCAGCGGTGCCATCTTCGTCCGGTTGCAGGCTTTGTAAAAATGCAAGCGATGTGAAAATTTCGTTGATTGTATCAGGTGCTAAATAATCATATTCAATGAGCTGGGTTTTGGTGGTCCGCTTGTCCCTGTCAACATACTTGTGGGCATTGCGTTCCAGTGCATACATGTTGTACATGAACCAGTAACCGGGCATTACTACTAACCGGTCATTGGCCACATCATTGCTGATTAAACTAAAGGGAATGGATATATTTAATTCGGAAGGAAAATCGCCTTTGGCGATGATAGTGAAGGATGCGAATTTTGAATTGTGCTTCAGGCTTACGCAGAGCCCCGGCCAAAAGCCACGGCCCGCAACCATCTCACCATCCGCACCCCGGCTGTTATGATTGCTGCCAATAGTAGCGCCGGCGGCAATATTGCTCTGCCCCATTACAAGCGCCGCACATAAAAATGAATTGTTGTGGTGCTGTTCATGCGCCGGAAAAATCAGTGAATTCAGTACTTCGCAACAGGAGATGGTAGAGTTGTGGCCTAAATAAGAGTTAATTAGCCGGGCGCCATATTTTAACTGGGAGTGTGATGCCATTACAAACCGAACGGCTTTTACGCCATAAAAGATCCTGCACCCGTATCCTATTATTCCATTCACCAATTCGCAACCTTCACCTATTTGGGAAGTGCGGCCTTCATCACTGTTGATGGTAAGGTTCTTTAATTTATTGGCCCCCTTTAAATAAGCATCCGAACCTATCAATGCATCTTTTATTATCTTGCAGTTTTTAATAACGGTGCGGTCGCCAACCCTTCCATAATGGCCACGGTATTTATCAAATCGTTTATCCGTAAACTCCTTGAACTTTTCCATCAACGCTTCATTGGCACGGTACTTACTCCATAACCAGGCATCGCCGGCCCGCATGCCATCAAAAGGAATAACCCTTCGGCCTCCATTCTCATTGCTTATTTCCATCCATACCCGGATCGTTTCATCTTCCCCTTCAAAAATAATCCCATTGCCGAATTTTGCCTTATCTGTAGATGCCAGCTCATTTACATTAGCGATCATTACTTCGTTGCCAATAATATAATGGCTCAGGTAATTCACATTTTCAACGCAAACATTGCTGCCGAAATCGCAACTGATGATGGTGCTGTTATACAATCCAACGGGTAACCGCAGGTTATGAAATTCCAAATAAAAGGGTTCTAATTTGCCAATGCGGATCAGTCCGTAAAACTTGCAGTTCTTTACCAGTTCGGGATTAAACGCGGCGGATACGAATATTTTATTCCAGTCATCGGAAGTATTACGGTTGCGGACCAGCACCTCAATTTCGTGTGCGGATAATTTACGGTATTCAGTACCATTGGGATTCTGCAGGTAGCGGAGATAGTATTCATCCTTGCCTTCAGGAATATGTTTTTCTTCAACAAAGTTGTAGCCAAGATTATTGACAGGGTGTTTTGTAATGATGTTCATTTATTAATTAAGAATTAAAAATTAAGAATTAAGAATTCTTTTTAGCGTGATTCTCTGTTTATATGTGCAGTTATTTTTATTGTCCGAGCAGAGGCGTTTCAATTGAACATCGTTGTGTCACTCCCTTGTGCCGCATACCTATGGGGATCTTTGATTGTGTTATAGGTTGTACACAATTCCTTTTCCATCAAAAAAAAATATTATGGTTATTGCCATGAAAATACATAAGCAAAAGTAAAAGGAAAAATAATTATGATACTTCGGTTCAGTTCAATACTTTTATAAGCACACAAATAACATTGAAGTATAAAAATTTGAAAAAATTCTTAATTCTTAATTTTTCATTTTTAATTAAACACTATTCCACCGTCACGCTCTTCGCCAAATTCCTTGGCTTATCCACATCTACCCCCCTTGCAATACCCATATAATAGGAGAGCAACTGTAATGGGATACAACTTAACATCGGGGCGATAATTTCATCCGCCGGAGGTACATAAAATACATCATCGGCCAGTCCCGGAATCACTTCGTCCCCTTCGGTAATAATGGCGATCACTTTTCCTTTGCGTGCTTTTATTTCCTGTATGTTGCTTACTATTTTTTCATGGTAGCTATCTTTGGTGGCAACAAATATTACGGGCAGGGTTTCTGTTACCAGCGCTATGGGGCCGTGTTTCATTTCGGCGGCTGGGTAGCCCTCCGCATGAATATAACTGATCTCTTTCAGCTTTAAGGCGCCTTCCAAAGCAATCGGAAAATTATAGCCGCGGCCTAAAAACAACGCATCATTCGCATCCTGATATTTTTCAGCGATGATCTTTATCGCATCCGCATTCTTTAACAATGCTTCCACTTTTTCCGGAACCGCCTCCAGTTCAAATAGTAATTTGGTGTATCGTTCATCTGAAATAGATCTTTTTTCCTTAGCTATCTTTAATGCCATCATCGTGAGTACGGCCAACTGGCCTGTAAAAGCCTTGGTAGATGCCACGCCAATCTCCGGGCCTGCGTGCGTGTAAGCGCCGCCGTTGCTGATCCTCGCTATGGAAGAGCCCACTGCGTTTACAATGCCGAAAATTACCGCACCCTGTTCCCTGGCACGGTCAATGGCTACTAAAGTATCGGCTGTTTCGCCACTTTGGGATATGGCGATAATAATATCGCCCTTGTTGATCACCGGGTTCCTGTACCTGAACTCGGATGCATATTCCACTTCCACCGGTATGCGGCAAAGTTCTTCAATAATGTATTCCGCCACCAAACCCGCATGCCAACTGGTGCCGCAGGCTACAATGATAATGCGGCTGGCTGTTTTAAATGCATCCATGTTCTGTTGTACGCCACTCATGGTAATCGTGCCCGCCGAAGCGTCTAATCTTCCACGCAGGCAATCATGAATGGTACTGGGTTGTTCAAAAATTTCTTTCAGCATGAAATGATCGTAACCTCCTTTTTCAATCGCCGCAAGCTCCATATCCAGCTTGGTTACAAAAGGTGTTATCTTTTCATTACCCAGGTTTTTAAGAATTAATTCGCCGGGCCTTACTATGGCCAGCTCGTAATCATTTACGTAAACTACTTCCTTGGTATATTCCAGCATGGGTGAAGCGTCACTGCCTAAAAAATGTTCTCCTTTGCCCACACCAATTACCAGCGGGCTTCCTTTTCTGGCGGCAATGATGGTTTCCGGATCGGCTACATCAATCAGTAAAATACAATACGCACCCGTGATCCTTTTCAATGCAACCCTTACGGCTTCTTCCAGGTTACACTCATTGTGTTCTTTAATATCTTCAATAAAGTTCAGCAACACTTCGGTATCCGTATCGCTGGTAAAAGTATAGCCCTTGTTAATGAGTTCTTTTTTTATCTGTGTATAATTTTCGATGATGCCATTGTGTATCATTGCCAGTTTGCCGCTGCCACTGGTATGCGGGTGGGCGTTCCTGTCACTTGGTTCACCATGGGTGGCCCATCGGGTATGCCCAATGCCAATATTCGAATGAAGGTCTTTACCCACTACGAATTCTTCCAGGTCGGCCACCCGGCCTTTCTTTTTGTAAACTTTCAGGCCGCCATTCAGCAATGCCACTCCGGTACTGTCGTATCCACGGTATTCTAATCTTTTTAAGCCTTTAATTACAATGGGGTACGCTTCCCTATGGCCTGTATATCCTACTATTCCACACATAAATTTTAATTTTTTTTGTCCCGGCTTTAGTACATCTTTCAGCTTCAGTGGTCCCGATTTTATCGGGATAGACAGTTGCACTCTTGCACGATATCACTATGAGGGGCTTTAATTGACGCGTATGCCGGATATTTTAGAGGCGCAAATTACCAAAATGCAGGCAATAATTCGGTTTCTTTAAAGGAAGCATTGTATTTACAACCTGTTATACTGCGCAAGGGATAAATTAGTGATATTTATTTTGTTCCTTAAGCAAATAAAAACAAGCTACCCCCATCCCCTAAAGGGGTAAAATTTATTAATTTAAAACGTAATTAAAGTTGCCCAATGGTATTAAGTACAAGAGGGCGATGCAACGATGATGCCATGAAATTCTTCAGCCCGGACAAAAAAAAATATGGTTGTAGAGAAGGGCGGTGCAACAATGTTTAATCAGGGCCCTAATGTGAGGACAAAAAAAATAATTCGCAAAACATTCTTTTTTAAACTGATGAAAGGCAAGGTGCCCTGAATTTACAAAAGTATTCCCTGCAAAAAGAAATAAGCTACCGAAAAATAAATGATCAATCCGGTAACGTCAACGAGTGTGGCCACAAAGGGGGCGGAGCTAACGGCGGGATCAGCGCCCAGCCTTTTTAATACCAACGGCAACATTGATCCGGTAAGGGTGCCCCAAAGTACCACACCAATCAATGAGAAACCTACCGTAAGGCCTATCAGGTAATTATGCGATCCATAAACATTGGGTAATATTTTTGCCCAAATTACTACCCTTGTAAAACCAATAATACCCAGCACCGACCCCAGCATTAATCCCTGTATAATTTCCCTGCGCATTACCCGCCACCAGTTGGCAATGGTAAGTTCACCTACCGCCATTGCCTGGATAATCAGCGTAGATGCCTGCGAACCCGTATTGCCCCCGCTTGAAATAATAAGCGGAATAAACAACGCTAACACAACCGCTTTTTGAATTTCATCTTCAAAAAATCCCATGGCCGTTGCGGTAAACATTTCACCCAGAAAAAGCACGACCAGCCAGCCAACTCTTTTTCGGAATAATTTAAAAAGGGGCATGTCAAGGTAGGGTTCATCCAATGCCTGGGTACCTCCCATTTTTTGCATGTCTTCGCTAAACTCTTCATTGGCTACCCATAATACATCATCAATGGTAACGATGCCCAGCAATTTATTACTTTTGCTTACAACAGGCAATGCTACCCTGTTATTCATTTTAAATGCTTCGTTGGCTACTTCCTGGTCGTCTTCGGCATGCAATGCGATAAACCGGCCATCCATTAATTCATCTACTCTTTTATCCGGGCTGGCCATGATAAAATCCTTGATCCGAATATCATCCAGCAATTCACCTTTATCATTGATAACATAGATCACATCAATTGTCTCGCTGTTCTTTGCATATTTCCGGATGGTATTCAAAACATCTTCTACGGTATCACGTTCGTAAATATAAATGTAACCGGGTGTCATCAGCCGGCCAACGCTTCCTTCGGGATAACCCAGCAGGGACAGGGTGATTTTTCTCTCTTCCGGGTTTAATGTTTTTACAAGTTCCCTCACCGCATTGCCCGGCAACTCACTTAAAAAAGACGTACGGTCATCTGGTGGTAATTCATTCAGTAGTTCCGCTGTTTTAAACGGAGGTAAAGATTTTATGATCTTTTTTTGTGTGGGCAGTTCCAGAATTTTAAAAACACTGGCGGCCCGGTGCAAAGAAAGATGACTGATGATCTGGCTTTCAAAATCTTCATTTTCGTAAATGAGGTTGGCTACATCACTGATATTTTGATGGTTCAGAAAATCCTGGATAAGTAATTTATCCTCGGAAGCTATTACTTCTTCAAACTTTTGTTGCAATGTTGTTTCTTCTAATTCCAGCGGCATGTTTATTGTTTTCTGTTTATTGTTTTGTGTTTTCTGTTTATTTAGGGCTTAGGGAATTAGTCAATATTATATAACTGAAATTTATAAGTAAATTTTGATGTATAGTGGTTGATAAAAAATGGTTGATGGGTAATTTCCTACGGTTTAATACCTGAACCTTTATGCTTCAATCTTAAAACTTTACCTGTAAACATTTAATCTCCGGCCTTAATAAACAGAAAACACAAAACGGTAAACCCTAAATGCAAATTACTTGTTTTACTTTTAATAAAATGTTATGCTAAAACCTTATTTATTCGTTGATCAAACAGGCTCAATGGGCAGGGGTGTTTTCACGAGGGAAAGGATTCCGGCTGGCACTATACTGGAGATATCGCCGGTAATAATAATAAGCCTGGATGACAGGCAACTTATTGATAAAACAATATTGCACGATTATATTTTTGATTGGGGGAAAAATAATGAAAAATGCTGTATGGCATTGGGCCTGATACCGATCTACAACCATAGTTATAAAAGCAATTGCGAATATTTCATGGATTATGAAGATGATACAATAATGGTAAAAACTATATGTGTAATAGAAAAAGGAGAGGAGCTTTACATCAATTATAACGGGGATTGGGATGATGAAACCAGGCTGTGGTTTGAAGCAAAATAAAAGGCGGGTTCTTTCTGCCCCTAAAAATAATAGTGGTGAATAAATTACCAATGGCAATTTATTTCATTGATAAATTTTAAAAAAGCCGCAGAAATTATTGGTGTTATTTGGTAAATGAAGGCCTGTATGAAAGAGAAAAATTGATGCCTGTGCTTAACAATTTTAAATCACCGGTTCCCATACCTTTAAAAGGGATCTTTATAAATGGGGTGGCCCCTACATTTAATTTTTTTGAAATTTCTTTTTCAAAGCCTATTCCGAGCGTTGCGATTGAGAACCAATAATTTTTTTGCGAGCTATATTTACGGCTCCTGCTATATGAGGCATAGTTTGAAGTGTATTGGTAAGTATAGGATTCACCAGTCATAAAATAGGAGGATATACCGGCAATGGCGGAAGTATTGATCTTTTTCTGCCGTGATATTTGATATTTGATATTGAGCGGGACCTCGTACATATTACAATAGCCATTAACCCTGGTTAGTTTGTAAGGAGGGGGTATCGGCCAATTTATCTTGAAATCACTTCCATTAACCGTGTAATTTTTTTTTGATTTCATAATACCGGTTTGCAGGGTAAGATTTTTGGAAATATCATATCCCACCAGCAATCCATAATTGCTGCCCGGTTTATCAATATTCGAAAACCTGACGGTGGTTAACTCGGGCGCATAAAGCAATGAGAATTCGAATGAATGTTTTCTTTTTTCAGTTGTTTTCTTTTTTTTATCGCTGGTTGTATTCTTTATTTCACTGTTTTTTTTATTTTCCGCGATTGCTACCTCCGGCGCTGCTGTTTTTTCATCTGATTTATTATTTGCACCTGTACCTGTAATTTCATTTTTTGGTGTTGTTTCAGTCGTTGGGCCAATGGTAGTATTTACACTTTCATTTTCGTTTGGGGAAGCAGCTACTTCTACTGTTTTGGCAGGCGGGTTATTTTCACCTACCTCACCCATGTAAGTGTTGACCTTAATATTTCCCGCTATTTTATTTTGTGCGTTTACGCTTCTGTTTACAACTATTTCATTTTGCTTTTGGTTAGTTTCTTTATTTTGTAATACGGGGGTTTGCTGCTTTTGGCTATCATTAATTGTGGGGCCTTCTATAGCAGGAATAAGCGTTTGAGATGGAATTGGGTTGGCAGGTATAATTAAAGCGTTTTGTTCTTTAACTGGAATTGATGTTTTGTGGTTACTATTATTAAAGTATAAATAAGTGCCACCCATTAAAAGAAATAATAGTATCAATAAAAAGAATCCCCTTCTGCGTGGATGTTTCCTGGCAGGCATATGTTTATCAAGCAAGGCTTGCATCTTCTCCCAATCGGGGCTGGAGCCGGGTGCCTGGTATTGGTCCCCGGCTTCGGTAATCAGTTTATCTAACTCATTATCTGATAGTTGCATCATTTGGTTTAACGTAATTCATTTTCGTTAGTAAAATAGCTCTTAAACGTTCTTTTGCTTTTGATAAATTGGATTTGGAAGTTCCTATGGAAATATTTAACAACCTGGCAATTTCTTCATGCGAAAATCCTTCAATGACATGCAGGTTAAAAACCGTTTTGTAGGCAGATGAAAGTTGTTTAACGGTATTAATTAATTCTTTGTAATACAGTTTATCTTCTCCATTTTCAGTATTAGCTTCAATGGTAATGGTGGTATTGATCTCATGCCGCCTTTTATTTTTTTTGCTCCTGTAATGGTCTATACAGGTATTCACGATTATTTTCCTAAACCATCCTTTAAAAGAATTCAGCATATTGGTTGATTTGTCAAGTTTACATACATCAATATGCCTGAATAGTTTTAAAAAACTATCATTCGCTAATGCATTCGCCTCCTGGTCATCATTTGCGTACCGGTACGTAATATTATAGGCATAGTTATACAATAGACTGTATAACTCCTGTTGGCCTTCCCTGTTGTTTTGTTTACAACTTTCTACGAGGCTAAGAATGTTTTGGTTACTTAAACTCAATACCGGCATTTGTTAGGTGGTGAAATCAATGTATATACGGTCAATTCCTGTATAGCGTTGCTTTGGTTATATTTTTACAGATACTGCTTAAATATTATTGATGGCAAATATAATATAAAAATTATTTTTAGCTTTTTAAAAAATGCTTTGGGTGTATTCCAAATTGTCGCTTCCTTTTTGAAACTGTGGCCGAAGAGGGCGCCGACCACGGTTGTTTGCCCTGGCTGGTATCTCCACCAGCCAGCGACAATTTGGGATGCACCCACTACTGATGTTTCTCAACATATAACGTGGGTAAAGCTCCACAATGGTATTCAGTACAAGAGGGATTATTTATACTTTTTATCAAAAAGTATAAATAACAAAATCATATTTGCAACGATGATCATATAAAATACTTCTGCCCGGACATAAAAGATGAAAAAACCTGCACTTTAAACTGCGAAAGATAAGCGGTTCCGACTGTAAGAATTAGCCTTTAATTTTTGAGGCGGGGTGGGGGTGATGCCTTAATTCATAAGCTGTATCAGAGGGTTTGTGACCGGCTTAAATTTATACCTTTATCGAGCATTTATTATCCCTAAAAAGACAACGAAACCCCGGGAGGTTTCGTTGTCTTATCAAATAAAAATGTGCTTATTGTTGTTCAATCAGTTGTATTTCGCAAGCTATTTTTACTTCATCACTTACTACCACGCCACCAACTTCGGTAACCGCATTCCAGGTAAGGGAATAATCTTTCCGGTTTATTTTTCCATTAATGCTGAACCCCGCTTTTGTATTACCGTAAGCATCTTTTACTACCCCGCCAAATTCCACATCCAGTTTAATTTGCTTTGTAATATCCTTTATTGTAAGATTTCCATATAACCCATACGATCCGTCATTATCTACATTTTCAAATTTAGTAGCCACAAATTTTATTTTCGGGTAAGTGGCGGCGTCAAAAAAATCAGCGCTTTTAAGGTGCCCGTCCCTTTGTTCATCACCGGTTGTAATGGAATCAATATCCGCGGAAAAATTAACTTTCGCTTTCATGAAATCTTCTTCTTCAGTTTCTACAGAGGCCTCAAAAATATCAAAACCCCCTGTCACATAAGTGATCATCAGGTGTTTTATTTTAAACTGAACTTCGCTGTGGGAGGGATCAATAACCCAGTTTTTTGTTGCCATATTTTTGTTTTTTTATGAGATTTGGTAATATGAATATTCTAATTCGAATTGGTATGAATTATTTATGAAAAAAGACGGCTGCCTGCTTACAAGCCAATTACTTTCTTTTCATCACGGCTTTGCATAGCCGCTTCAATTATGCGCATTACATTTATGCCATCATCAGCGGTTACAGGCATAGGTATGTTTTGGGTTAATGCCTTATATACCCCATCATAGTAATCGTAATAATTGCCCTGCAACGATGGAACTTTTTCACGAATGACCTTACCATCTTTCTCCGTGTGCAATAATCCCTGCTCCGATCCAGGCTCCGTACCCCAGTCAGGCGTGTTTGGTATTTTACCGGCAATAAGATCAGTTTCCTGCACGTCCGTCCTGTTTTTTAGAAAAGACCCTTTTGATCCATGTATCATGAAACCGGGAAGCCGCTCCCTGACCAACAAACCGCTTTTTAACCTTACCCTTAAATTTTCATAAAAAAACAAAATATCAAACCAGTCAACTACAACAGAAGTTGGCCTTGTGATACGGATATCCGCAAAAATCGCCTGAGGAAAACCAAATAAACAAATGGCGCTGTCTATGATGTGCGGGCCAAGGTCTTTCAAAATCCCGGACCCCGGGCTTTGAACTTCTTTATGTTGCTTAGGGCTCAATACCGGATTAAACCGTTCGTAATGAATTTCCGCTTCTATCAGATCTCCAAGCCAACCTTCGCCAATTATTTTTTTTACGGTTTTAAAATCACTGTCCCAACGCCGGTTTTGATAAACGGAGATCTTTTTATTAACCTTTTCGGCTATATTTTTTAAATCAACAGCTTCCGCTACAGTAGTGGTAAATGCTTTTTCCACTATTATATTTTTACCTGCCAGCAAAGCCTGTTTGGCATATTCGTAATGGGTAACCGTAGGTGTATTTACAATTACCAGGTCAATTGAATCATCAGTTAATATTGATTCCAATGAAGGGTAGGAGGTGACACCGGGATAAGAATCACCGATGATTTGTTTGCTTCTTTCCCAGGCGCCTGCAAGCTCAAAGCCAGGATGTACCTGTAAAAATGGTGCATGAAATACCTTACCGGACATACCGAAGGAGAGGAGCGCTGTTTTTATTGGAGGCATGGGGAAATTTATTTATCAATCAAGATGAGGAAAAAATATGGAAGCACAAATTAACTTAAAATAATTTAAGTCCGTAATAACCAACCAGGGTAAACATTATACATCGGGTTACTACACCGATGCAACACCATGTAAGCAGTTTTTTAAGGTTTGCGTTTAAGCCAACGCCTACGGCAATACTTATTGGGGCCCCAACAGACAAGGTACCCAAAAAACCTAATCCTATAATACCATATTTATTCCAGATGCGGTAAACCATTGGGTGTTTGGGTTTATCTTTTGCAGGCCTGTTTTTATGAAAGAATGTCCTGATCTTATCGCCTAAAAAAGCGGCGACAAATACCCCTATCAACCCTCCCGTAACACTTGCTAAAAATATTGTCCAGGGCGATAAGCCAAATGCGAATCCTGCGGGGATTGCGGCATAAATTTCGAAAGTTGCAAGTGCGGCAACGGTTAGTATTTTTAAAAACATACTTTGATTGTGAATGATTGGTTTTGTAAAACGGACGAAATTAGTTGAAAGAGATCAATGAGGGGTGATAATCCCTGTTAATTTTCAGGTGTGTAAGAAGGTTGATGGATTAGGGTTGAAGGTGTAGGGGGCCAGGCTCTGGCATTTGCTCTATCTGCCTCCGGGGTTTCCGCTTTGGCGTAACAGGTTTTGAGAAAAAGAAGTGTACACACGTATGATAAAACAAAAGAGCGTTATTATTTTTTTCATGATCCGGGTATAGTTCACAAAGGATAAAAACGTGAAGAAGATTTTTTGTCCTGGCATTGAAGCTATGGGCATCATCGTTG
>JANOTW010000066.1:0-30854 GCA_031416575.1 Ferruginibacter sp. | reverse complement strand
TGGAATACACTTAAATCACCAGCTACAGCCGAACCGGCCTTGTAAGAAACCCCATTGATGGTTCCACTTGCCAAATTGGAATTGATGTACCGTAGCGCTATACCCAATGACAATTTATCGGATAGTTTTCTTGAATACCCTGCATCAAATGCAAATTCACGGGGACGAAACTGGCTTAGCTCGTTACCAAGATTATCAGTGAACTGGATATTACCCAGGCTAAAATACCTTAAGGAGCTGGAAATAGCCTGCAACTCATCAATTTTATAAAACCCCGATACGGAAGCAAGGTAAACGTCGTTTAAACCAAGGTCTTTTAACCAGGGTGTGTAGGTGAGTGCCACGCCGCCTTTGTTTGTATTAAAGGGTGTTTTAGCGAGGTTCCAAAATGCGGAATTCGCATCAGGGGTAGTTGCGATACCCACATCCCCCATACCACCGCTTCGTGCATCCGGGGAAATCCTTAAAAAAGGGACTGCGGATGTAACCACATTGATTCTATCAGATTGAGCTTTCAAAACACTGGTTGCACTTCCCAGCAAACCTACTAACACGGTTAGTTTAATAATTGCTTTTTTCATTCTTTAATTTGTCTTAGTTAGGTACACGTGCGCTCAATAGTTTACTATTTTAGTTTTAGTAATTTTGTAAAAGTAGTTGATTTCCCCACATGAGTTACCAGGTTATATATTCTTATTAAAAAAATCATGTGCCAAAAAGGGTGGCCTTACTAAATGAATTCCTTAATTACTAAATAATGAAGAAAAATATAGACAGGCTTTTCTATCCAATACCCCTGATAGATACAACGCCGGGAGAAAACCTTTATTGCATTATCTGCGCAAGGTATAAATTAGTGATATTTTATTTTGTTCCCCTAAACATATAAAACAGGCTTCCCCCATCCCCTAGGGGTTAATTGTTAATTTAAAACGTAATAAAAGTTCCCCAATGGTATTCAGTATAAGAGGGCGATGCAACGATGATGCCCATAGCTTCAATGCCAGGACAAAAAATCTTCTTCCCGTTTTTATCCCTTGTGAAATATATAAAAAAAGTACAGCCTTATTTTAAAAAACTGTATTTAACCGGTTCTATTGGCTTATGGGCCTGCCTGCGCACAATTAGCTTTTCAAATACAATCTTTATTTTTTGCACTCAAAATCATGGTAAGGAATAAATGATAATCCCTAAAATGAATTTTGTGTTATTTTTTTTAAAATGTAGCTTCAAAAATCTTTAAAAAATTAAAATCCGGTACAATTTTTAGGCATTATAGCCGTTAGTTAAAAAAAGGGTACACCTGTTTTAGGATCAATAAAAATTTGCTAAGCTTTCGCTAATTTCTATAAAACATATTACCATTTCAAGGCTGTGTGGTGTAAAGTTTTTATATTCGCAGCAAAGTAACCCCATTACACAATAATTAAGAAAACCTTTCGTTAAACAAGTTGCAAAACGAACGCACATGCAAAAAATAATTTCCGTAAAAAATTTGATTATTCTTACCGCCGTACTCGTCTCTTTTGGGTCTTGTAAAAACGGGGGGCTTTTTGGTAAGAAAAAAAGCAAGTCGTCTGTTACCGGCTGGAACTATGATGACAAGAACATGGGCAACTACCATGTATCTAAAATGAAATATCCCAAAGCCGGCCCCGGGTTGATCTTTGTACAAGGTGGAACATTTGTAATGGGCGCCAAAGAAGATGATGTGATGGGAGACTGGAACAATATACCAAAAAGGGTAACTGTTCCTTCGTTTTTTATTGATGAAACAGAAGTGGCCAATGTTCACTACCGTGAATATATTTACTGGCTTGAAAATACATTCAGCCAGGATACGGCGATTTTATCGAGAGCATTGCCTGATACCCTTGCCTGGCGTGAAGAGCTGGCTTACAATGAGCCGTATGTTGATTATTATTTCCGTTATCCCGCTTATAATTATTACCCTGTGGTAGGTGTTTCCTGGTTACAGGCCCATGATTTTTGTATCTGGAGAACTGACAGGGTGAATGAATTGAACCTAATATCCAAGGGATACCTGAAAAAAGATTTTGCAAGAAAGGAAATGAGGGGCGGTGGTTCAGAAGGTTCATTTAATACAGATACTTACCTGATGAACCCTGAATTAATACAGGGCAGGAGCAAACCTAAAAAATCAGAGTTAAAAGACGTGAGCGGAAAGCCAAGGGCAATCGTTAAGATGGAAGATGGTATCCTTAATATGGGATACCGTTTGCCAACCGAAGCTGAATGGGAATATGCAGCTTACGGTTTATTGGATCAGAACCCTAATCCACGCAAAAAAGAAGGTAAAGTGGGTGAAGAATTGATTTCCAATCAACAGATCTATTCATGGAGCAATAACCCGAATGGGCTGCGTGATAACAGAAGGGGAAGCTGGCAGGGTAAATTTTTAGCCAACTTTAAGCGTGGAAGTGGCGATAATATGGGAGTTGCGGGTGGTTTAAATGACCGTTCCGCCATACCAGGTAATGTAAAAGCTTTCTATCCAAATGCGTTTGGCGTGTATAATATGAGTGGTAATGTAGCTGAGTGGGTACAGGATGTTTACAGGCCTTTAACACCTGCTGATGGCGAAGACTTTAACTATTTCCGCGGTAATAAATTCCAGAAATTTTATAAAAACAGTGGCGGTGAATTTGAAAGGGATTCATTGGGCAGGCTGAAGAAAGTTGATATTGACGATGCGGATGTTAAAAACCGTCGTAATTATCAGCACAATAATGTACTGGGCCACATGGATGGCGATTCAATAAGTGGTTCGTATTATGCAACCGGGGCATCTACTTTAATAAGCGACAGATCGAGGGTATTTAAAGGCGGGAGCTGGAATGACAGGCCTTATTGGTTATCTCCCGGCTCACGCAGGTTTCTGGAAGAAGAGCAATCTTCCAGTACTATTGGTTTCCGTTGCGCACAAACTTATATGGGAGCACCTGAAGGCCCCGGATTTAGAGAGGGGAATATCTTTGGAAAGCGCAAGCAAAATAGCAGGAAGAAAAAATAAAAATTTTATAACAAATAAGTAAAAAACCCTTCACCAAAAAGTGAAGGGTTTTTTTAATGGGACGGTTCCGGTGGGGAGGGATGGGCGCAGATTTCTTTGAAGAGCTCATTTTACCCCCGGCCCAGTTGGTAAGCGGGGAGGCCTTCGGACAGCTCATTTTGCCCCCGTTCCCTAAAGGGGAGGTCTTCGGAAAGCTTACTTTTTCCCCCGGTTTCCAATGAGACGAATAGAGTCTTATTAAACTTTAAGTCAGTAAAATTATTGTTAGTGTTTATTTCCATACAACCATTCTTTTTTGTTGACCGGCAGAAGTATTTCATGGCAGCACCGTTGTGTCATCCTTATCCCGGATAAGGTTTGTGTGCTGCATAGGGACCCTTCAATACAACCATATTTTTTTTTGTCCGGGCAGAAGTATTTCATGGCATTCCCGATAAAAATCGGGATTTCGCAATACAGTTTTTTGTCCAAGCTATATTTCATTTCTCAACATCGTTGCGTCGCACTCGTGTACTGCATACCATTGTGGAACTTTAATTGCGTTTTATGTTCGAAGCATCAAATTCCTTTGTTCCGTAGGAACTTAATATCGGTAGCCAGAAAAAAATCATTCCGTAAGTCCGCCCTGCGGCGCACTTGATAACATTCCAATAGTTTTAAAATATCCCGCTGCCATTTATTCTTTATATCACGTCCCTACGGGACTTTATGAAATTATATAATCTACATTTCTACCAATATCCCTTCCGCCGCGGCGGAATAATAGTGAACACCAATTTATTATTGCCGAAAATCCACAATTTAAAAATGTTCATGCTTACGCCGTAGCAGAACCCTGTTCTACTGCATATCATTGTGAACTTTACCTCCCGATGCATCGGGATAATTAGCGAAACATCAGCCGTAGTTTATTTGGGTACTCTTGTACGGCATACCATTGGGGATCATTAATTGCGTAATAAATTAAAAAAGTATTTCCGCATTCATACTTTATCATTCACAAAAAATCATTGCTGATAAAGTCTTCTACCCTATTTTTGAATGATGCTAATACAAGACTTATATAACATTTTTCTACAACACCCTTCCATACAGACTGATACCAGGAAGTTACAGGCCGGGGATTTATTTTTTGCTTTAAGCGGGCCTAATTTTAATGGCAACCAATTTGCAAAACAGGCCCTGGAAGCAGGGGCCGCATACGCCATTATTGATGAGCCGGTAAATTTTAAAGATGACAAACTGATTCATACAACTGATGCATTACAATCATTGCAGGATTTAGCGAAATACCACCGATTGCAATTTGCGATTCCATTTATCGCTATTACAGGCAGTAATGGAAAAACCACTACCAAAGAACTGGTGAATGAAGTACTTTCCGGTACTTATAAAACATATACAACTAAAGGGAATTTGAATAATCATATTGGTGTTCCGCTGACCATACTATCCGTAAAAAAAGACGCTGAAATAGCGGTGATAGAAATGGGCGCCAATCACCAAAAAGAAATTGAGGGTTATTGCCAATATACTATGCCCACCCATGGTATCATTACCAATTGCGGAAAGGCGCACCTGGAAGGGTTTGGCGGCATGGAAGGTGTAAAAAAAGGAAAGGGGGAATTGTTTGGGTATTTAAAAGCAAATGGTGGTACAGCTTTTTTAATGAATGACTATGATTATTTGAATGAAATGAGTAAGGGCATTGCATGTATAAAAACATATGGAACCGTGGATGCCGGTATAACCGGTGTGGCGGATACATCAACAGAATTTTTGCAGGTGAAAATGACCAAAGGAACAGGAATAAAAAAAATAAAAACCAACCTGGTCGGTGAATACAACCTCCCCAATGTGCTGGCTGCAGTAGCGGTTGGTAAATATTTCAACGTACCCGATGAAGCAATTAAAAGCGCACTGGAGAATTATGTGCCTTCTAACAGCCGGTCTCAATTAATTGAAGTGGGCGGCAACAAAATAATTTTAGACGCATACAACGCCAACCCCACCAGTATGAAGGCGGCTATTGAAAATTTCGCCAAAATGGAAGGGGCCGATAAAATTTTGTTATTGGGTGGAATGATGGAATTGGGAGAGGAAAGTATTGCGGAGCATAGCGCCATTGTAAACCTGATTGATCAAAATACCTGGAAAGCGGTTGTACTCGTTGGCGGGGATTTTGATAAAATAAAACATGGATACACTTATTTCCAAAATTCCAATGAAGCAAAAGACTGGCTGAACCAACAGCATTTTATAAACGCGAAATTGCTGGTAAAGGGTTCCCGTAGCATGCAAATGGAAAAAGTGTTGGAATAGGCAACAGGCAATGAGCAATGAGCAATAAGCAATGAGCAATGAGCACGAAGCATGCAAATACAACCGCACCATTAGTATATTTGTGGATATTGAAACAATACACTGGCTCTTTCTTTACCTGTAATTATTGGTGAAAAATTGAGCGATTAAATAATAATAAAGCAGGAATACTTTTAGCGGACTACTTTTTTAAATTTCTGAATAGTATTACCGGGGATGTCCCCCACATAAATGCTTTCTTCATTATCAATGGCTACATCATGATACCTGCATACAGACCCATTATATAAACCGCTTCTTCCAAATTGGGCCAGGGGATTTGCCATTGAATCAAATACGAGGATATCAGAACCCTTCGATGATCCAGTTATACGTAGCAACGGATAAAATAGTGACATTTCGCTTTTGCTTAAACCCAAATAAAAAAAGAGCCCATCTTTAATTTAAAACATAATTAAAGTTGCCCAATGGTATGTGGTACAAGGGAGTCCCGATAAAAAATCGGGATTAGCATAACACAACGATGATGCCCGTTGCTTCACAGACCGGACAACAAAAAAAGAATGTTGTATGGAAGCGCCCTGCCTGATTGCGCAGGCAGACAGGGATTTTTATTCAGCGCTTTGATGCCTGAACAAAAAAGATAAAAAGCAATACATTTTAAACTGCGAAAGATATGGGTTCTTTAATTACAACGTGGGAAAATATCCCCAATGGTATGCTGTACACGAGTGGTTATTTATCCTTTTTACCAAAAAGGATAAATAACAAAATCATATTTGCAACAAAGTTTAATCAGGGCACTATTGCCTGGTAATTAAAAAATAAAACGGAGGCCTCAATTAACCTTCACTTCAAACTCTTTTTGCAATGCATCAATAACCTGGCTTATATTTTTTGAAACGGTTTGTAACAGATCCCCAAGTGAATCTCCGGCGGTGCCGGTCTTCCCGATCTTTTCAATTTCGCGGATGGTTTTTTTAAGCGAAACAATTCCCATATTATCAATACTCGGTATAATTTTATGCGCTTTCGCCGCCATGCCTTTGTAATCACCGTGGTGATACTTCGTTTCCATTTCCGCCACCTGCGCAGGTGTTTGTTCCATAAACATATTTACCATCTTTAAAACAAAAATTTCATTTCCCCTGCTTATGGCCCTTATGGCTGACAGATCATACAGCTTTTCCGGTGATGCTTCCGCATTCGTATTTTTAGTGACTAATTCTTCCTGGCCCTCCCCCAACCAAAAGGAAACTATTTGAAGCAGATCTTCTTCTTTAAATGGTTTGGACAAATAAGCGTTCATCCCTCCCTCAATACATTTTTCATTATCTCCCTTAATAGCATTGGCTGTTAAAGCTATAACGGGCAATGACCGGCTGATCTCATTCCTGATAATTTTGGTGGCTTCCATTCCACCCATAACCGGCATTTGAATATCCATCAATACCAGGTCAATTTCATTTTGCTGTAGTAAGTCAATGGCTTCCTTACCATTTACCGCTTCGCTGGTTATTGCACCGTAATTATTGAGGATGGTTTTTGCTACCAACCGGTTCATGTTATTATCATCTACCACCAATATTTTTTTATTGGCCAGCATATCCTTATTTATGGAAAATGTTTCTTTGGATGGAAGATGGTGCAGGCTTCCCTTGGCGAATTCAACCTTGAAGGAAACGCTGGTGCCTTCGCCCTTTTTACTTTTTACAATTATTTCGCCACCCATCAGCGCTATCAAATCCTTACAGATGCTCATCCCTAAACCTGTACCGCCATACCGCCTTGTTACTGAAACATCTTCCTGCGAAAATTTTTCAAATAAATTATTTACAAACAATTCATCCATACCAATTCCTGTATCTTTTACTACTACAAGAATCGTTTGCGATGCAGCCGTATTTTTTACTACCGTACAGGATAAATCAACATAGCCCTTTTCGGTAAATTTGATGGCGTTACTGATGAGGTTAAGCAGCACCTGGTTGAGGCGGTATGGATCGCCCATTAACACGGGTGATAAAGCCGTATCACAATTTGAATTTGTAATACTCAGCCCTTTTTCTTCCGCCTTGTGCATCATCACCTGCATTGCACGGCTTACAACAGCTTTTGGATCAAAGCCAATGCTTTCAAGATTTAGTTTACCTGCTTCGATTTTTGAAAGGTCTAAAATATCATTGATAATCACGAGCAAATTTTCTGATGCCGAATTAATGGTATCAAGATAAAAGTGTTGCTTGCTATCTAATTTTGTTTTTGTCAACTGGTTCGCCATGCCGAGGATAGCATTCATCGGGGTCCGGATTTCATGGCTCATATTGGCCAGGAAAATTTCTTTGCTACGGGTAGATTCTTCGGCCTGCTCCCTCGCTTCTATCAGGTCTGTTTCAAGTTGCTTCTGTTCGGTAATATCCAGGTGAATTCCAATGGAACCTACCAGGTCGCCAGCATCATTGTAACGGGGCGCCCCACTTATTAACCACCATCTTAGTTGTCCTCTTTTATTTTTTACCGCAATTTCATAGGCATCTAATGAGCCTCTTTTACGTGCTTCATTTTTACTTTCTATCAGCTCTATATTTTCTTCCTTTACATAAATATGCGATGCTCTTTTATTTATTAGTTCATCATAATCGTAGCCGCTCATATCACAAAAACTTTGGTTGGTGAATATTACATTTTCTTCGGTATCCACTTCCAGCAAACCCAGGTTCATATTGGCGATAATATTCCGGTATTTTTGTTCTTCCCTTTGCAATAATTCTTCAGCCTGTTTGCGCTCTGTAATATCCGTATGCGTACCAATAATTTTCAAAGGCTTACCATCCTTTGTTGAATCAATTACCACTCCCCTGTCCATCACCCAGCGGACAGATCCATCTTTATTCAACATGCGGTATTCCAATATATGATGGTCTATTTCCCCAAGCCGGTACTTTGCGTCATTTTGCTCCAACATTAACCTGTCATCATCATAAGTACTGCTCCACCATAAATCCGCATTATCTGTAAACTCATCAAATTGATACCCCAGAAGGTGGTTACTGGTATTTGAAAAGTAAGTTTTACCTGTAATAAAATCATGTTCCCACACATTGTCACCAATTTTTTCAAAGGCTTTCCTGAAGCGTGATTCGTGTTCCTTTAATTTCTCCTGATCCTCTTTTTCCTTGGTAATGTCTTCTTCCATGGCAAAGAACCCCGTTAATTCACCTTTGTTATTACGAATGGCCTGGCCCTGGATCCTCAGCCAAAACTTACCGCCGTTTTTATTGTAATTCAATATTTCGCAGTTAAAAGGATTGCCTTCTGAAACTTGCTTTTTTAAATATTCGATGGTTTCGGGATTGGTATCCGGCCCCCGCATGAAACCTGGCTTTTTTCCTTTCACCTCTTCTAATGTATAACCGGTAATTTTAACAAAGCTTTTATTTACCCAACTTATGCAATCTTCGGCGGTTGATATGATCACCGCATTGATATTGTCTTCAGCTATAAGCGATAACACCTTTAACTGCTCTTCCTTTTCTTTTTCAATCGTGATGTCGTCAATCATCGCAAAATATTGCCGCACATTTCCCTTTTCATCTAAAATGGATTGGCCCTTTATTCTTCCCCAAAACCAGCTTCCGTCCTTGCGGTAATTAATCACTTCAATGTTGAAACCTTTGCCGGCATAAAATGCTTCCAGCATTTTTTTTATAGCATCCATATCACTTAAAGGGCCCATGTAAAGTTGTACCGCCTTTTTGCCAATCACCTCCTCCATCGTATAACCGGTTAGTTTAGTAAACCCTTCGTTGGCCCAGCTAATCACTCCAGATGCGTCACAAAACGATACGCCATTTTCATTGCCGCTGGCCACCAATGAAAGCCGCTTTAATTCATTTTCACTTTCTTTTTCGGTGGTTACATCAATGTATTTCCATAGATGGCCCTTATACTCATCCGCAACATAAATAGGTACATAATCCCTTATCCATATCCTTCCATCTTTCAGTTCCAACTCATCACCAATTACTATTTTTTTATTTTTCAATAACACCTCAATCCCTGCAATAAACCTTTCCGGATATTTAAATAAATGTTTGCATTCTTCAGCGGAATTCACACAATTCTTACCGATCATTGCTTCCGGCAAAGCCGGTATGGCAAACATATTACAGAATAACTGGTTGGTTAAAATGATGTTCCTGTTTTCATCCTCCAGCAAAATGCCATTGTGCAAATTGGTAATTAATTGGGTTAACCTGTTGGCAGCGGCCGATAAATGATTTTCAGAATTCTTTAGTTCCCACTCCGCTTTTTTTCGTTTGCTGATCTGTTCATCCAGGTAAGCAAAAGTATCCTGCAGGTTATCTTCATTGATGGTGGTTGAAACGGGATTTTCTGAATTGCCGGGAACATTATTGATCGCTTCTTTAAGGTTTTTTATTCCCTGCCGCTTTATTTCTATTTTTTCCTTTAAATGGCCATTGATTGCCGCATATTCCTGCTCTTTTATTTTAAATGCGTTTGACGAAAGCGCATTCTCTTTTTCAAAAGAATTGTACGAATTATTAATGGCATTAATAAAACCCTTTACCTGCTCCTGGTTTAAGCAATCGTTGTCCAGAAATGTCTTTATTTGATTTTCCAACAGTTTATTAAAATTCATACAAGTAACTTATTTTTCATTAAATACAAAAGGTTTAGGGTTTAGGGTTTAGGGTTTTTCAATTCCAGGAGATTTTAGAAAAAAAACAGGACCGCACTTATTTCATTAACCATTTTATTAATGCTTCGTAATCTCACTCCATAATTTAAATACCCTTCATTTTCCACTTGCCATATTGCATCTTCTACCGCTTTTTTTTACTTTCCACTTTATTCCTTCCCACCTATCCCTTACACCTTTTTACCATCTACCTACTACCTTCAACCTTTTACCTTCAACCTTCTACCTTCTACCTTTTACCTTAAACCTTAAACCACTATTTCCTTTTGCTGTATCATTTTATAGATGGTTGATTTCCCGATATCCAGTTTATCCGCCACCGCAATTACATCGTCATCATATTTTTTCAGGAAATGTTTTATTATGTCGCAGGTATATTGCCGCAATGTTTTATCCTCATTGATAAAGGATGCTTCACTTCTTGCTGATGTATAGGAAATATCATCTGCCATGATCTCTTGCCCGTTGCTCATCACTACCGCAAGATCTATCATAGCCTTTAGCTCCCTCACATTACCCGGATAGTTATAGCTCATCAATCTTTCTTTTGCATCGCTTGAAATTGAAATAGCGCCCAGCTTATTGTCATTGGCAAATTCATCCGCAAAATGCCTGGCTAAGATCAGGATGTCGTTACCCCTTTCGCGTAAGGGTGGCAGTTCAATGGGTAAGCCAATAATGCGGTAATATAAATCTTCCCGGAAGTTTCCTTTATTCACCTCTTCCCCCAGGTTTTTATGCGTAGCGATGATAAGCCGCACATCCAGTTTCACTTTTTCGTTTCCCCCTACCCGTATAATCTCTCTTTCCTGCAATACACGCAGTATTTTACTTTGCAGGCTGAGATCAAGTTCGGCAATCTCATCCAGGAAAATAGTACCTCCGTTGGCTTCTTCAAACTTACCCGCCTTTCTTGCAACCGCCCCGGTAAACGCTCCTTTCTCGTGCCCAAACAATTCGCTTTCTATCAACTCTTTTGGAATAGCCGCCATGTTTACCGCAACAAATGGTTTTCGTTTTCTGTCACCGTTATAATGGACGGCTTTTGCAACTACTTCTTTTCCCGTACCGGTTTCGCCACTGATAGAGACGTTGATATTGGTTTTGGCAGCTTTCTCCATCAATGCGAATATTTTATTCAAAGCCGGGCTCTGTCCTTTAATACTTTTGTCAAACGAAAATTTTTGACCGAGCTCTTCCCTCAAGGTTGCTACTTCCTTTTTAAGTTTACCTGTTTCTCTTATCTTAATAATTGAATTCCATAAAATATCCTTGGTGTTATCATCTTTAATAAGATAATCTATAACTCCCAGCTTCAGCATTTTCACGGCAACTGCAATCTCTTCCTGACCGCTGATAACAATTACCGGCACCTGGTCATTCACCTGTTTTATTTTCTGAAACAAAACGTCGCCGGTATAATCGGGCAGGGAAAAGTCGATGGTAACAAGGTTAGGTTGTTTGTGCATATTGGCCAAACACTCTTTGCCTGTAGTAAACCGTGTAATCACATAATCGGGGTTAAGGGAAAGGTGGTATTCAAGGATTTCGCCATACCAGGGATCATCTTCAACGATGAATATTTTAAAGGGTTCCATATTCTATTGGCGATTGGATATTAGGTGGTTTCCAACCAGTGTGCAGACAAAACGATTTCTCAAAAAAAAAATTGTTCCGTTATCAGGATGAATTTCTATTTTATAGAATGCCCGTGGGCTGATGGATGATTTTTACGCGGATTTATTTTTTGAGAAATCAAATGAAGCTGGCATTTCCAGATTTTATTTGGTTACAGGCATTTGTACTGAGCGAAGCCGAAGTATGAGCGGAGTGGAGGTATTAGTGGCAGCCCCGAAAAAATTGGGATTTCGCAATTGATCTTTTTTTGAACCAGCTAAATACCTTTGCCCAACATGAAATACTACTGCCCGGACAACAAAAAAAGTATGGTTGGTATAGAAGGGTAACGCTAATGCTAACGAAGTGACGGAAACAAAAGATAGGTAGAATATTTCCCCGCTAATTAGCGGGATTAGCGGCAATCACTTCTTCAAGCTGCGATTTTGCAGCCGGCCAGCCTGAAATAATATTAGTAGCCAGTGCGGCCAGTTCCGGATGAAATACACCATCCGCAAATGCCTGGTCAATTGTCCTGCTCCAGCCTTCTACCTGGGGCATTCCTGCTATAGCGGATAAAGAAACTAATGAATGTGCGTTTTTTCTTATCCCTGCGGCATCCCTGCTCTCCCATGACTCCTTTAATCCGTGTATCATATCGCCCACATCAGCAACACTTCCTGTTAACAACATTTGTTCAAAAGGTTTATCCCCACCTGTTAGTGAATAAAGATAAGTGAGATCAATTGTAATAGTCGTACCGTTCATAGCTTTACTTTTATAGGCAAGTAATAAAATTATGCAATTAGTTTAAATTCATTCCGGGGGTCAAATTCGGGTTTGGTATTGTCTTCCTTATTAACTGCTTCGATGATCGTATTAAATAAGTCATCTGGTTTAAAAGGCTTGGCTACATAGCCATTCATACCGGCATTGTAGCAATTCTGCATTTCGCCTTGCAACGAATGAGCCGTCATTGCTATGATTGGCAACCGTGACCCTTCGCCCGTCAATTGCCGGATAGCCATAGTTGCGTTGATCCCATTCATTACCGGCATTTGAATATCCATCAGTACCAAATCAAAATATTGTTGCTGTACCGCTTCTACAGCCTGTTCACCATTCACTACATGTACTAAGGTAAATCCTTTCCTGGTTAACACCTTTGTAGCCAACATCGCATTTATCAGATTATCCTCTGCCAGTAAAATATGGATGGGGTTACTGGTATTGATGGATAAAATGCTTTCGCAGTCAGGAGATTTTACCCCGGTTAAGTTTTGAGTTTCGATGTACTTTTTAAAGGGAAGGATAAAATGAAAAGTGGTGCCTTTTCCCGGTTCACTTTCCATGCTCAATGTACCACCATACAGGTCAACAATACTCCTGGTAATGTTTAATCCGAGGCCGGTACCGCCATACAATCTTTGTGTATCCGTGTTGGCTTGTGTAAACCGGTCAAAAATATCAGTTTGTTTATCTTCCGGTACTCCAATGCCGGTATCTTTAATAGAGAAAGCAATATAGTCCTTTAGTTTATCAGATCCTTTTACCACCTTACAATTAATATCAATGGTTCCTGTATCAGTAAACTTTACCGCATTACCCAATAAGTTAAACAACACCTGGGTTAAACGCAATTGATCGCCCATTACTTTGCAAGGCAGTTTATTATCAATATTTGTACGCACTTGTATCCCTTTGGTTTTTGCCTTGGGCCCAAGAATTTTTACCACGTCAATGATGATCTTGCTAATATCAATGGGCAGGCTTTCAAGGGCCAGATTGCTAGATTCAATTTTAGACAGGTCCAGTATATTATTAATAAGTGCCAACAGGTTTGCCGAGGCTGTTTGTACAATATCCACATACTCAGCCTGCTCTTTATTTAATACAGTATCCGCCAGCAAATCAGTAAATCCAATTACGGCATTAAGTGGCGTTCTTATTTCGTGGCTCATGTTGGAAATAAACTGATCCTTTACTTTTAAAGATCTTTCTACCATTTCATTGGCTGCTATCAGATCAGTTTCCACCTGGTACCTTCCGGTTATATCCATACCAAAGCTTAAAATATATTTTTTACCATTTTTCTCTTTAAAACATTTATTGATTATGCTAAACCAGGAAATAGTATCAGTTGCCGGGTTTTCCAGGCTTCCCTCCAGGCGGATCATTTCTCCATCTTCCATTTCAAAAATGCTGTCCACATCACCCAAGAAAATATCATCCGCACCATTGGATAAACTTTCGGCAAAAGGTATTTCCTTTTCATTGTATGGGTAATACTTCGCAAATGTTTGATTGGCCAGCACTATTTGGCGCTGCTCATTCATCATGAATATTACACTGGGGCTGTTATCAATGATCTGGCGGATAAACTGTTGTTGTTTTTCAATTTCGTTTTGCGCCTTTACAGAATCTGTAATATCGATGGCGCTTGCAATTACATAAGGCTTATCACCATTATTCGCATACACTGTATTTTGATATAGCCATACGCGTTTATGTCCGGATTTGGTAAGAATTTGTATTGTTCCACTGGCCGTTTCATTATTATTGATGGTATAAAGGTATTCATCAAATTGAGCCTGGAATTCGGGGGATACAATCAATTTCAGGTTAAGGCCGATCACTTCATCTTTGCTAAAGCCGCTCATTTTTTCGGTGGCGGTATTTATATCCAGTAATACGCCGTTCATATCGTGCAAACAAATAATTGTTTGTGTATTATTGAGTACCACGGCTTTTTCTTCTTCGCTTTTCTTTAAGGCAAGCGCCGACAATTTAGCGGCGGTGATATCCTGAACGGTACCAATTGAACCTATATACTCACCGGCCTCATTCAGCCGGGGATTATTATTTGAAATCATGTAATACTCCCGCCCTTCTATTATGTAGCGATATTCAATTTCTACTTTTTGAAAGGTTGTACGGGACAGAGCCATCCTTTCTTTCAGATTTGCCAAATCATCCAAGTGAATGTTTTTAGATATTTCTTCATTAGAAATGAAGCCCTCTAAGGGCAGGTTATAAAGCGCTCTTAATTCTGTAGAAATGGTAAGTACATCTTCCGCATCCAACTCCCACGAACCAATGCGTGCAATCTGCATTGCCTGCTGTAATTTATTTTTATTGGTGATCAATTGATTTTCCAATTCCTTCCTTTCGGTTATATCCTGCTGCATCGCCAGGAACTGGTGAGGACTACCCTCCCCATTCAATAAAGGCACAATGGTAGTATCGGTCCAATAGGTTTTGCCATTTTTATTCCGGTTAACCAATTCACCTTTCCAGGTATTGCATGAAAGTAATGTGTCCCAGATAGGTTTTACAATACGCTTATCCCTCATACTGATACTGATGGAGCGATAATCCTTACCTAATAATTCATCTTCCGCCAGGTCATTTATTTCACAGAATTTCCTGTTTACATGTATAATTTTTCCTTCAATATTGAATATGATTACGATAGCGGATTGATTCAAGGCAAATTTGTATTCCGCTACTTCCTTGTATAATGCCTGTATAGCGATTTCCTTTTCTTTGCGATTGGTTATATTATTTTGGATGGCGATAAAATTGACGATTTCGCCGATATCATTACAAATTGGCTTAATACTTATTGAATGCCAAATTGAACTGCCATTTTTATGATAGGTTAACAATTCCTCCACTACGGCATTACCAATCATTAACTTTTCAATCATGCGTTTTGCAACAACCTGGTCGGTAAGTGGGCCTTGTAAAATACCGAATAGTTCTTTGCCTTTCACTTCATCCAGGTTATACCCATTAAGCTTGGTAAAGCCATCATTTATCCATTGCACCCTTCCATGCCCATCCGAAATAACGATCGCTTCGTTCACCTGCGCTACTACTTTGGCCAATAATTTTAGTTGATGATCAGTGGCAGATTTAAGTATTTGTTCCTGCGATAAACTATATTTTATTTCCTGGTTAAATAAAACCAGTTGGTCCCTTCTGATACCGATGAAACAAAAAAGTAAACTTAAATAAATGGGAGAAAGAACAATGACTATAAAATCGGGAGCGTATTCGAAAATATGAAACCAGGGGCCGGTGAACCCATTCTGATAAATTAGCGCCGCACCAATGATTATCAATATAAACCCCAGGATAATGCCTGCAGCCGTATATTTAATAACACGAAAGTATGGGGGGTATTTCATGGGGGGCCAGGTAAACTATGGATTAAGTATTTTTTGTTTAGGAAAAAAACATTTTTAACCGTAACTCATAACTTAACGTATTTCTTAACAATAAATTGCTTGGCAGGAAAGGGGGGTTTTAATGTTTTTTTCCAATTAACCATGCCCGGATTACAATTTTATTTTTAAATAGGATGTTAACCAGATAAGCGAATTTATTTCAATTGATCGTCCACTTATTTCCGGAGTTTATATAATCAGTTTTAAACCCGGCCGCATGGGTTTAAAAAATAAGCCGGATCGCTTAAGATAAATTAATTCCCTGATAAATTGGCGTGAAGTTATTATCCCGTTTCAACAGGAACAATTTTATCATAGCTAAAGCCATCGTAAAAAGTAGAATAAATAACAATTATACCAATGTGGGTATTCCGGTTTATTTGCCGGGTGAAATGGTATCACCCGTTTACAATGAGGACGCTTGCCGGATTGGCGTTAATGTGTTATTATATCCTCTGTCACGCTGAGCAAACATAGCGTGATTGCGGGTGAAGTAATTGTAACCAAAAGTGTACGCCCTTGTAATAATGAAATATATTCTCTATCAGGCAATGGGAAGGCGGGAAGCAACCGGCGAAATCATCTTACCAATTTTTCGTTTACCCACAACAGTGATTTGACAGCATTGGCCAGGCAAATTGGATAACCCTGAACCTATTGGTATTAACGGCCCCGCCTGCTGAATAAATAAAAGTAAGAATAAAATTCCCCACTTTTATGAATTGATTGAGTGGAATTTTTTAAAACGCTCAATATTGTTCTTTTGTAAAAGTTCTCTAACCCGGTGAATTTTTGTCAATACCATTTCAATATTTTTAACATCATGATCACCCTTTACAAAATAATCAAAAGCCCCGTACTTTAATGACTGAATTACGGTTTCAACATCTTCCGCACCGCAGATAAATATCATGTAAATATCCGGGTTATACCTTTTGATCTTTTTTAATACTTCCAAACCTTTTAAAAAATCTACCCCATGATTATAGAAAATGATATCGGGTGGAGGAATTAGTTTATCAATACACGCCATCGGGTCACTGAAAGCTATAATGTCGGTGTAACCAAGATTAATGAGATGCTGCTGAAATAAATTCATATAAAACAAATTGTCATCCAGTAAATAAATTTTATAATCTTTTTTCAATTGCATATTTCAAATTTTATAACCAATACCATTAATAATACCAATTCGCAACTAATTGATTAATCAGGTATTATAATATGACAAATGGAATTGTTTTCTCATTTCAGGATTTAATTTCCAGAATGTAGAATTTTATAAATATGGGTTTTGTTCCTTTTGTGAATATTTATTTCTTGAAACTTCATTATTAAAATTCAGGTTTCCGGTTACAGTTTATGCCCTCATAACCTAAAACATCCATTGCAAACATTATCCGAAATAAATACCTCATCCCTACTGTTGCCAAACCTAAGCATCAAACCTAATTAATTTGCACGGTTATCCCTTACTGGTAAAAAATACCAGTAAGGGAGATAGTAAAAACAATTAAGTTTGATTTAATTATCATTTATGACAAAATCAGAAATAAAATTTTTAGAAGGGCCGCAGAGCCGCTGGAAAGACTTTATCTTTTCTCTTAAGGTATTGTTTGAATTTATTAAAGGATTCAGGGCATTACATTTTGTTGGGCCCTGTGTTACCATATTTGGCTCGGCGAGGTTTAAAGACGGTCACCCGTTTTATGAAAAAACAGAAGAGCTTTCCGGTAAAATCGCACAATTAGGTTTTACCATTATTACTGGTGGCGGGCCTGGTATTATGGAAGCTGCCAATAAAGGTGCCAAGCAGGTTGGCGGCAGAAGCGTAGGTTGCAATATCGTACTGCCACATGAACAGCAGCCAAATCCCTATTTGGATAAATGGGTAAATATTAAATACTTTTTTGTAAGAAAAACTTTGCTCATAAAATATTCCTATGCCTTTGTGGTGATGCCTGGCGGTTTCGGCACCCTGGATGAATATTTTGAAGCACTTACGCTGATACAAACAAAAATGATCATGGAATTTCCCATTGTAATTTTTGATACCACATTTCATAAACAATTAGTAGCCCATATTGATTTGATGAAGGAAGCGGGAACCATATCTGCCAGCGATACCAATTTATTTTTGTTTACAGATTCTATAGACGAAGCCGTGGCATATATTCAAAAAAACAGTGTTGTAAAATTTAAGCTACAGCCCCAAAAACCTCACAAGCCTTTTAGATGGCTGATAGAGCATCAATGATATATAAAATATAATTAGCAGGAGTATCCATAAAATAAAGTATTACTTTGAAGACAAATTAATCGCATGATCCATCACAAAAAACAGGAACATCATATCAGGCCATACAAGATAGCTGCACAAAGCGCAGGACTAATTGTATGCATTTTTATACTCTTTTTTATTGCAGGAAAAGGTGTACCGGAGATATTGAAAAATGAAGAAGACGAATTGATCCCATTTCTTCCATTACTTTTATTACCGCTAGCAGGATATATAATAACCTGGTACAAAGAATTTGCAGGTACCCTAATGATGACGGGCGGTGGCCTCATATTGCTTGCTTTTTTTATTTTAAAAGGTGATGCAGCCATGGGTGTGGTATATGGGCTGCCCTTTGTGTTAGCAGGAAGTATATTTCTTGTGCATATTTATAAACGTAATCAATTAAAAAGAAAACCATAAAAGATCATTTTACAAAAAGCGATTGCAACTTTTATTTTATCTGCCAGCAGAGATCAAAAGGGGTGCATCGCAAATTGTCGCTTCTAGTAGCTTTGGTCGGTGGAAATACAGGCCACGGCGGCTTTCACTGGCTGGTGTACCCACCAGCCAGTGAAAATTTGGGAAGCGCCCGATCAGAATTATGATGAAAAATTAAGGGAATATTAGGTATTGAGCCTATTGCCAAGAAGTGATTTTTTTACAATAAGCAATATCATTAATACAGATATTGGTTTTTGAAATCGTTATTAGTTTTTCCTTCGACAACTGATTCAATATGGTAGTAACAGTTTGACGGGTAGAACCGATCAATTTCGCAAAATCATCATGAGATAAAAAACGTTCTATAGTAGCTGTATTCCCAGCAGTTGCCTTTCCATTTTGTGAAGACAACTGTAGCAGAAACTGAATAAGCCTGGTTCTTACATCCTTATTTAAAATATTCAATAAACGATTTTCTACTTTATGAAACTTTTTCCCCAAATGAACACTGAATGCGATCGCCATGCCCGGCTTTTTTTGTAATAGCTTTACAAAGTCATGAATATTAAAAGCACACAGGCTTACATTCGTTTTACAGGCTTGCGCAAATTCATCCTGTTCATTATTTTTTTCCAGGGTAAGTTGCCCGAAGACCTCTCCCTTTTGAATGATCTCTTTTATTATTTCATTTCCCTCATTATCAATATAGCCCAATTTAATATAGCCTTCTTTAGTAAAATATAATTTGTTATGACTTTGATTTGGAAAATAGATGTACTCACCTTTGGCGGCTTCTAAAAAATTATGAACCAGTTTTAATTCTTCATACTCATCTTCCGTAATATGCTCAAAAATATCAAAGCCCCTTATCAATAAAAGAGTGGAGTCGCAGGAAGTATTTTCTATAAATTTCATTACTTTTTTGTAAACATAAGTGAAACTGAATTTATGCAATACCTTAGCCCGGTTGGTTTGGGGCCATCATTGAATACATGGCCCAGGTGAGCGCCGCAATTGCTACAGGTAACTTTAGTACGCTCCATATTGTAATTGTTATCTGCTTCATCCAATACATTTATTTTATTGATTGGCTTATAAAAACTTGGCCAGCCGGTACCACTTTCAAATTTTGCAGCGGAGCTAAAAAGCTCCTGGTTACAACATACACATTTGTAAACCCCATTTTCATGATTATCCCAATACTTACCCGAGTATGCACGTTCTGTACCTTCCTTTCTGGTTACCTGGTAAGCTTCGGGGCCTATTTGTTTTTTCCATTCGGCATCTGGCTTTGTTACTTTAAAAAGATGCGTTTGGGAAAACCCCGTAAATGCAGTAATTATCAATACCATTAAAAAAATAAATGACTTGATCATGATTTATGAAATTGTAATTAAAGATGAGAAAATTTACGTAAGATGAACTATCAAAGTTTTTATAGTTGCAATTTTTTAACATTTTCCATAAAATCCTGTTTGTGTTGTACTTTTATACTTCAAAATATATTTGTCATGGGAGTTTGGAACCAGGTTGCGCAATATTTATACTTAAAGAAAAAAGATCCCAATGCACCCAATACACAATTTGTAAAGTATATGCATGGTATCAACCGGTTATCTATCCTGCTTTTTCTGGCAGGTATGATTATTCTTGCAATAAAATTATTGAGGAGGTAAACGTGAATTGGCAATGGGTAAAGGGCATTGGCGGATTGCGCAATTATACTTGGCAAGGGATAAATATGTTACTTCAGGTATTCTCAATAACAATTAAAGTGCAATGCATGCGTAACAACAATTATCCGCCGCTCATTAAAACGTGGGAAAAGATCCCCAATGGTATTCGGTACACGAGGGCGATGCAAGGATGCACCACATAGCTTCTTAGCCCGGACAAAAAAGATAAAAAATATATGCTTTAAAACTGCGAAAGGCCAGGAGCCCTGAAATACGATCCACTTTTTTAGCCCTTGTGCAGTATAGCTTTTATCTTTTGCTGCACCATGCACCATTATTAATCATCACACAATACTCATTCATTACTCATCATTATTACCCATTCACCATTTACCATTGACTGATTAAAACGTAGTAATTCTTCAGGCGCTCAATGTCTGGCTAAATAATTATAAATACTTTTCGCCGCATTTGCTGAAGCATTTCCTCCCTGGCTCAACAAATTCCTTAAAGCTGTATAATCTTCCTCTAACTGTGCCTGTTTTCCGGTATCAAATAATATCTTTTTCAATTCTACCGTAATGTTTTCAACCGTCAATTCGTCCTGAATTAATTCTTTAACAACTTCCTTATCCATGATCAGGTTTACAAGGCAGATGTATTTTATCTTAACCAGCCTTTTCGCTATTTGAAATGAGATGGCATTGCCCTTATAACAAACCACTTCCGGTACGCCAAATAAAGCTGTTTCCAAAGTAGCTGTACCACTGGTAACCAGTGCGGCTTTAGCCTCCCTTAGCAGGTGATAAGTTTTGTTTATTACAGAAGAAACATTGTGATAAGGGGCTAGTAATTCATTATAAAACCCAGCTTCAATACCTGGCGCTTTTGCTACTACAAAATGGTATTCCGGGAAATTCTTAGCAACATCCAGCATGATAGGTAATTTCTTTAAAATTTCCTGCTTCCTGCTACCAGGCAATAGGGCAATTAAAGGCGAGTTGTTATCCGGAAGCAGAGAGTAAGTAGTTTTTAAGCCGGCAATTCGCAAAGCCGGATACTCACCGGTGAATTCGTCTATCACCTGCACCAATGGATGCCCTACATATTCCACTTCATAATTCCATTTTTTATAAAACGTTGTTTCGAAAGGTAAAATGACGAGCATTTTATCTACATTTTTTTTTATCCCCTTAACCCTGCTTTCCTTCCATGCCCATACTTGCGGTGAAATGTAGTAAATCACTTTAAAGCCCTGTTGTTTGGCCCATTCCGCCATTCGTAAATTAAACCCCGGGTAATCAATCAATACCAGTGCATCGGGCTGGTATTGGGTAATATCTTTTTTGCAGAAAGCCAGGTTACGAAAAATAGTGTGCAGGTTTTTTATCACTTCTACAAAGCCCATAAAGGCAAGTTCACTATAATGCATTACCAGTGTGGCACCGGCAGCCTCCATTTTATCTCCACCCCAGCAGCGGATATGCGCAGCGGCATCCAACTGCTTCAGCTCTTTAATAAGGTTACCGCCATGTAGATCACCGCTTGCCTCGCCGGCTATGATATAATATTTCATTTGCTGCAAATAAGGATGCAATTTAATTGAAACTATGGCAGCTTATGACGTACCCACAAAAAAGCCATCCCAGGAATGAGACGGCTTTCTTAGTTGGTTAACCTTAGACATTAAAATAACAATCTTCTTGTGTCAATTGATAGCCTATTATTAAATTTTTTACCCGGATTACAACAAAGTTTTAATAAAATAATTTAAAAATATTAAAAATGATTAGTAAAAAAAACTATAACCGAAAAATTGTAGTACCCAAAAAATACTATTAGCTTTGCGATAGTTTAATACGCAACTATTGATATATGAACTGTAAAGAAATGCCGGATACGTTGGGGTTTATGATTGTTCATACAGGTAAATTACTGTTGAAAACAATTAATGGTACGTTCTCAGCCCTCACAAAAGAAATTACCTTTGAGCAGATGGGTGTATTATATTATATCTCACGTAGCAACAATAAGGAAATGATTCAGCAGGATATTGCCGCGGTGATGGATAAAACAAAATCAGCCATTTTAAGATCCATTGATATATTAGAAGAAAAAGGATTTGTGAAGCGTTTGCCGGTAGCGGGGGACAGAAGGAAAAATGTTATTGAGCTTACCGGTAGCGGTAAAGCTGTTATCGAAAAAATGCATGATAATTTTCTGGAACGCGACCAAATTTTAAAAGAAGGAATTGATCAGAAAGACCTGGAAACCTGTATATGTGTATTATCAAAAATTCAACAAAAATGCAAGTAATTAAACCAGCAAATTATTTTTTTTAAAAAATATAGTTTACCAAATAAATTTTATCTATTTTTCAATAGTCATAAACTTAAGGAAACTCTTTAAAACAAAGCGATGAGTAATAAAACACTGATTGAAAAGGTAATGGCTTTCAAAGCCGCTGATAAACTCAAAGCAGCCGATATCTATCCATTTTTCCGGCCGCTCGAATCTGACCAGGATACAGAGGTGATTATTGATGGTAAACGGGTTTTAATGTTCGGATCAAACAGCTACCTCGGCCTAACCAATCATCCTATTGTAAAAGAAGCCGCAAAAAAAGCCATTGACAAATATGGTAGTGGTTGTGCAGGTTCAAGGTTTTTAAATGGCACTCTTGACCTGCATTTGGAACTGGAGGAAGCATTGGCCCAATTTGTAGGTAAAGAAGCCGCATTGGTGTTCAGTACAGGTTACCAGGTAAACCTTGGTGTAATATCCGCCCTCGGTGGCAGAAATGATTTCTTATTTTCCGATGAGTTGAATCATGCATGTATTATTGATGGGGCCCGTTTATCATTTTCCAAATTGTATAAATACGGGCACGCTGATATGGCACACCTTGAAAAATTATTGGCGAATGTACCCATAGAGGCGTTCAAGATAATTGCTACAGACGGTATATTCAGCATGGAAGGTGATATCACTAAATTGAATGAAATAACAACCCTTGCCAAAAAGTACAATGCTACTGTTTTTGTAGATGATGCACATTCACTGGGTGTGCTGGGCCCGCAGGGACAAGGTACCGCGGCACATTTCAATATTACCCACAAAGTAGATTTGATAATGGGCACATTCAGCAAATCACTTGCCTCCATTGGTGGATTTATTGCAGCCGATAAAACCGTGATTGAATATTTAAAACATCATGCCCGTTCACTCATTTTTAGCGCAAGCATATCGCCGGCTGCTACTGCCAGTGCATTAGCTGCGCTCACGGTTCTTAAGGAAGAACCTCAAAGAATTGAAAAACTTTGGAACAACACGCATTACGCATTGGATGCATTTGCCAAGGCAGGATTTGATATTGGCATGACCGAATCACCCATTATTCCAATATTTGTAAGAGATAATGAAAAAACATTTTTGATGGCTAAAATGCTGATGGATGAAGGCATATTTGTAAACCCTGTGGTTTCGCCTGCAGTGAACAGCGACTCTTCCATGATTCGTTTTTCATTGATGGCAACACACTCATTCAAACAAATTGATTTTGCAATTGAAAAAATTAAAAAAGTTTCTTTCAAATTGAAAGTGCCTCAATTAAATAAAGAAAGAGCATGATTACTATAAATCCGGTAGTAACGAAGGCGGAATTGGCATCTTTTATTGATTTTCCGCATGTATTATTTGAAGGAGATAAAAATTATGTACCTGAATTGCATATTGCTCAACGGGATGTATTAACACCTGGCAAGCACCCTTTTCATAACCATTCAACGATACAGCCTTTTTTGGCATACGGGAATGGTGAAATAAAAGGTAGAATAGCAGCCATCCTTAATAATAACCATAATACTTTTAGTAACAGGAAGGATGGCTTCTTTGGGTTCTTTGATTTATTTAATGATGCGGAGGTTGCAGAAAAATTAATAAATGAAGCAAAAAAATGGTTGATCCGCAAAGGCCTGAATACCATCATTGGCCCCGTAAATCCAACTACCAATGACCCCTCCGGCTTATTGGTTGAAGGATTTGATTCGCCGCCGGTAGCAATGATGACCTATAATAAACCATATTATATTGATCTGCTGACTGCGAATGGTTTTGTGAAAAAATTTGATTTATTGGCCTACCATCTTCCTACCAATACGGTTGATAAAAGAACCATACAGTTAAAGGAAGTATTAAGTAAACGGTTTGAAGAGAGAAATATAGTGGTGCGTAATATTAATATGAGGGACTTTAAAAATGAGGTGCAAAAAATACTAACCGTTTACAATTCAGCCTGGCAGCAAAACACGGGTTTTGTACCCATGACCGAAGATGAGTTTAAATATTTAGCTAAAGACCTGAAGATGATCCTTGATAAGGATTTTTGCCTGGTGGCTGAAAAAGATGGGAAAACAATTGGCTTTGCCCTGGCTATTCCAGATATAAACCAGGTATTAATTAAGATAAAAAAAGGCCGTTTATTACCTGCCGGAATTTTTAAATTATTGCTGGGGCTTAAAAAAATAAATTATGTAAGGGTTATCGCATTAGGTGTAAATGAAGAATATAGAAAGGCCGGTGTAGAAGCCTGGTTCTATGCGGAAATAATACAAAAGGCGATGGATAAGAAAATTACCGGAGGAGAGGCTTCATGGATACTGGAAAATAATGAAATGATGAATAAGGGGTTGAGAAATTTGAATGCTACCGTATATAAGCGGTATCGGATTTTTGAAAAATCAATATGAGAGAGAAGGTATTAATTACGGGTGCAAGTGGTTTTTTGGGTTACCACATTATTAATGCGGCAATTGAAAAAGGACTGAATGTATATGCCGCTGTAAGGAAGAACAGTAATATTGAACACCTGAAAGAATTACCGGTGCAGTATCTTTTTCTTAACTATGATGATGGAGAGGATATGACCAGGCAATTAGTTGAAAATGAAATTGAGTATATCATTCATGCCGCAGCCGTTACTAAAGCGGTCAGGCAGGAAGAGTATGATCATGTAAATGCCACCTATACTTTGAACCTGGCAAAAGCAGCGGAAAGATTGGGTATTAATTTTAAGAAAATGGTTTTTATAAGCAGCCTTGCAGCGGTAGGGCCTTTGCAGGATGCCCAAAATAAAATTACTGAAGAAACAACCCCTAACCCGGTAACAGCATATGGACGAAGTAAGTTACTGGCAGAGAAATGTTTGGCAAACATCGCAATCCCAACCACCATACTGCGCCCGACAGCAATATACGGCTCAAGGGATAAAGATATTTTCCTCCTGATTAAAACGGTTAACAGAGGCCTGGATCCATATATTGGAAAATTTCTACAGCAGTTGAGCTTTGTGCATGCAAAAGACGTAGCGGATGTAGCGGTAAAATCACTCTTTATAAATAATGCGTTGGGAATTTATAATATTACAGATGGCAACAGTTATAACCGATACCAGTTTTCAGATATAACAAAGATTTTATTAAATAAGAAAGCGCTCAGGTTTCACATACCGATGCCATTAGTGAGGTCGCTGGCATTCTTTTTAGAAACTACCAATGGCTGGCTTAAAAAACCTTCGGTGATCAACAGGGAGAAGCTACATGAACTGGCCGCTAAAAACTGGATCTGTGATATTAGTAAAGCAAAAAAGGAATTAGCCTTTATACCAAAATTTGACTTGCAATCAGGCCTTGAGGATTCAATAACATGGTACACAAAGAACAAATGGCTTTAGGGTAATAAGTATTAAATAATAAGTATTAAACTACTCAACGGATAAAAACGTGAATTAGATTTTTTGTCCAGGCAGAGAAGCAATGGTCAGCATCGTTGCATCGCCCTCTTGTACTTATTACCATTGGGGATCTTTAATTGCGTTTTAAATTAACCATTTAACCCCCTTTTGGACCCTCCCGATGAATCGGGAAAGCCTGTCCCGGTTCATCGGGAGGGATGGGGATAAATTGTTTTATTTATTATATTGAACAAAACAAAATTTAACTGATTTATACGTTGTGAAGTACAGGAAATAAATTTTAAGTAATAAGTATCAAGAAAGAATATATTAACTAAAAAAAATAAAAAGAATGAAACAACACATTATGCCAGCAGAAGGAAGACTGGGTATTTTGATTCCTGGTTTGGGAGCAGTTGCTACTACCTTTATAGCAGGTGTAGAAGCAGTGAAAAAGGGAATAGCAAAACCGATTGGTTCACTTACCCAGATGGGTAATATCCGTCTGGGTAAAAGAACGGAAAACAGGTTTCCCAGATTAAATGAATTTGTACCATTGGCCAATCTGAATGATATCGCATTTGGCGGTTGGGATATTTATGATGACAATGTGTATGAAGCAGCATTGAACGCAAAAGTGCTTGATCTGCAATTGTTACAATCCATCAAATCTGAACTGGAGGCTATCAAACCAATGAAAGCGGTTTTTGACCGTTCTTATGTAGCTAACCTGGATGGCAAAAATGTAAAAACGGGTACTACTAAATATGACCTTGCAATGCAGGTGATAGATGATATTGAAAATTTCAAGATAGCGAACAATTGCAACCGGGTAGTAATGGTATGGTGTGGCAGTACTGAAAAGTATATTGAATCAACGGATATACATAGCAGTATTGAAAAGTTTGAAGCCGCATTGAAAAATAATGAAAGCCTGATCGCCCCCAGTATGATCTATGCTTATGCCGCTATCAAAAGCGGTGTGCCGTTTGCTAACGGAGCACCCAATTTAACCTGCGATATTCCAGCTTTAATTGAATTGGCGAAAGAAACGCAAACACCGATCGGTGGTAAAGATTTCAAGACAGGGCAAACCTTAATGAAAACAATTTTAGCGCCCGGTTTGCACGCAAGAGCGTTGGGGGTTCGTGGTTGGTTCTCTACCAACATATTAGGCAACAGGGACGGTTACGTGCTGGATCACCCGGATAATTTTAAAACAAAAGAAGTTTCCAAACTGAGTGTATTGGATGAAATATTCAGGCCGGAACTAAACCCGGAATTATATGGCGACCTGTACCATAAAGTGAGGATCAATTATTATCCTCCTCACGGAGATAATAAAGAAAGCTGGGACAATATTGACATCTTTGGATGGTTGGGTTATCCTATGCAAATCAAAATAAATTTTCTTTGCAGGGATTCTATTTTAGCCGCACCAATTGTATTGGACCTGGCTTTGTTTCTTGACCTGGCAAAACGTTCTGAAATGAGTGGAATACAGGAGTGGTTATCGTTTTATTTCAAATCGCCACAAACCCTGCCTGATTTAAGTCCTGAACATGACATTTTCAAGCAGTTGATGAAGATGCAGAATACATTGCGCCATATCATGGGAGAAGACTTAATAACGCATCTTGGTTTGGATTATTACCAGGAGCTGGTTGAAACGCTATGATAAAATTTCATACACTGGTTGCATCCGTACTGGGTATCGGTTACGTAGGTAAAGGCGGAGGTACGGCAGCAGCGATAGTGTATTGTATAATTTGGTTTTTACTGCCTGCCGGATATGAAAAAAGTAACTGGCAGGTTGTAATAACATTACTAATTATTGTTTTGGGTATCTGGAGTTCAGGCGTAGTGGATAGCATGTGGGGTAAGGATAGCAGCAAAGTTGCAATTGACGAAATAGCAGGAATGTCCATCGCACTATTATATGTACCACAAAATATCGGGTATGTAATAATCAGTTTAATTGCATTTAGATTCTTTGATATTGTAAAGCCGCTTGGGGTAAGAAAAGCTGAAATATTACCAAAGGGTTGGGGAGTAATGGCAGATGATGTACTGGCAGGATTATGTTTTCAGATCATTTAATGCGTCTTCCTTTTTTCAAGCCAGAAGGTACTTTTTTACCTGGATAGGCAATTTAATTTTAAATGCTTTAGGAGTTTATCTGCTAACAGATCTTGGCGGTGTTCATTATATCATTGCAAAACTATCCACATCATTAACAGTCGCGGTTGCCTTTAACTACCCTATCCAAAAAAATATGTTTTTAGAAATATTGATATCAATGAAAAGGATTAAAATAATAAGAACCATATTCTTATTTACACTTGTAAGTATAGGTTTTTTAACAAACGCCCAAACTGTTGTAAAAGGATTTGTAAAAGACGCCACAACGATGAGGCCTATCCAATTTGTAAGCATTTATTTTGAAGGAGGTAAGGGTGTAACTACAGGTGAAGACGGTAGTTACTCCATTGTTACCTACAGGAACAATCTGAATTCGTTGACTTTCTCTTTTACCGGGTATAAAAAATTATCGAAAAAAGTAGTCCCGGATAAAGAGCAAACGATCAATGTTGAACTTGAATTATCCGGCCCTTTAAAAGAAGTAATTGTAAAAACAAGAAAAAGGGCGAAATACAGGAACAGGAATAATCCTGCTGTGGAATTAATAGATCTTGTGATTGAAAATAAAGATAAGAACAGGATAAAAGCCTACGATTTTGTACAATACCAGCAATACGAAAAACTGTCGCTTTCATTAACCAATAAGCCTGAAAAACTGATTAAAAACAGGCTTTTCAGGAACTATAAATTTATACTCGAAAACATTGATAGCACTACCATAGAAGGTAAATCATTGCTACCTGTTTACCTCGAAGAGAAACTATCTGATCATTTCTTCAGGAAAAATCCTGAAAAGAATAAAACGGTAATGCTGGGAGAGAAAAAAGTAAATTATGGAGATTTTTTAGATGATAACGGCGTCAGCCAATATCTTAAAAGATTGTATGCTGATATAAATATTTACGACAACAATGTAACGATACTCACCACGCAGTTTCTTAGCCCGATAGCTGATATGGGCCCCACTTTTTACCGCTATTTTATCAGGGATACGGTGGAGCTTGATGGTATTAAACTGGTCAAATTATATTTTACTCCAAAAAATCCGAATGACTTGCTTTTCAGGGGTACCATGTTCATTACACTTGATGGCAATTATAGCATACAAAAGATCAGCATGACAATCAGTAAGAATGCGAATTTAAACTGGACAAGGGAACTTAGAATAAACCAGGATTTTGAAAAAGCGCCGGATGGCCGGTTTCATGTTATTAAAAGCAGCATGTTAGCAGAGTTTGCACTTACCCGGAATGCTTCGGGTGGAGTTTTAGGGGAAAGAACGGTATCCCTTAAAAATTTTGTTACCGATGTGCCGGCTCCAGACAGCGTTTATAGCGCCAAAGACCTGGTTGATAAAAGTAATCGGGCATCTACTCCTGATAGTTTCTGGATAGCTCAGCGGCATAGCCCTTTAACTACGGTAGAAACAAAAGCATATTATAATATAGACAGCCTTAAAAATATGCGCTCATTTAAAAGACTTACGGATATTGCTACCCTTTTGTTTTCAGGATATAAATCTTTTGGGCCATGGGAGTTAGGTAACACTAATACTTTCTACTACTCCAACCCGATAGAAGGATTTACGCTAAAAGTTGGCGGACGAACTACGCCTAAATTCAGCAATTTTATTTACTTTGATAATTACTTCGCGTATGGGTTTAAGGACAAAATTCTTAAATACCTTGCGGCGGTTTCCTATTCGTTCAATAATAAATCCATTTATTCTTTCCCGCTCAATTATTTAAAGCTGAGTTATCAATATGATACTAATATACCAGGGCAGGAATCATTAACTGTGAATGAGGATAATTTCCTTTTATCATTTAAAAGGGGCAATAATAATAAATGGTTGTACAATAATTACTTAAGGGTGGAATATGTACGGGAATTTGGAAAGAACCTGAGGTATAATTTCGCCATTCAAAACTGGATACAAACACCTGCAGGTGATATTACTTATCAAAAGGTAACAGACAATACCATTGTAAAAAATGTAACCACCTCCGAATTATCCGTGCAAATAAGGTGGGCGCCAAATGAACAGTTTTACCAGGGAAAAAATTTCAGGACACCCATTATTAATAAATACCCGATTTTCAGGGTACGTTTTATAGCGGGTGTAAAGGGGTTGATGAAAGGGGAATATAATTACCAGAACATCAGCCTCAGTATGGAAAAGCGATTTTATCTATCTCAGTTAGGCTATGCGGATGTAACACTGCAAGGTGGATATATTTTTGGCAAATTACCCTTCCCTTTACTTACCATTCACAGGGCTAATCAAACTTACGCTTATCAATTAAATTCATATAATCTCATGAACTTCATGGAGTTTGTGAGTGATAAATATGCCGCTGCCAATTTAAACTTCTATTTTAATGGATTTTTCTTTAATAAAATACCCTTGATAAAAAAGCTTAATCTTAGAGAGGTGGCAAGTTTTAAGATATTATATGGAGGTGTAAGGGAAGAAAATGATCCCGCTAAAACCAATGATCTGTTCAAATTCCCTACGGATATTACAATCGGGCAACAAACTACATTTGCATTAAATAAAGCACCCTACATTGAAATCAGCGCTGGCATTGCAAATATATTTAAACTGATAAGGGTTGATCTGGTAAAACGTTTGGCCTACCTCGATAATCCGGG
>JANOTW010000065.1:0-2820 GCA_031416575.1 Ferruginibacter sp. | reverse complement strand
AATGTATTGTGAACGCTGCCTTGCAAGGTGAAATTTCGCTAATTATGGCTGCTCATTCAAATGAAGGTACAAAATTTTTAGATTTCCCGTCAAGTGGATATTGAAAGGGGTGCATCCCAAATTGTCGCTGGCTGGCGGGTACACCATCCAGGGCAAACTATTTCCCATCAAGTAGATATTGAAATGGCGCATCACAAATTGTCGCTGGCTGGCGGGTACACCATCCAGGGCAAACTATTTTTCGTCAGGTGGATATTGAAATGGCGCATCACAAATTGTCGTTGTCGGGCGGTACATCAGCCAAGCTGAACAGTACGCTGCGGCGGACACCCGCAGCAGCCACTGCCTCTAAACAAAAGCGCTAATATGAAATGCACCCCTTCTACCTGCAATGAATTCCGACTACAAATTATTTCTTCCGTTTTTATAAAATACATATCATCTTTTACAACTTATGGATATTACGGGTTTGGCTAAATAAACATTTTTATCTGTTTCATCTATTGCATTTATTACTTTAATTTCATCAAACCATTCTATATGGTATCATGCACCTTAAATAATAATAATGCAACAGAAGCAATATGGTATTTTTTCCTTCCCTGTAATTGTAGGGTCATTAGGTTTTTTTGTTGACATCTACGATTTGCTGCTTTTCAGCATTGTGCGAAAATCAAGTTTCAGGGAACTGGGTGTTGCTGAAGCCGACATGGCGGGTATTGGGGAAAGTATTCTCATTTGGCAAATGATAGGGCTTACGATTGGTGGAATAGCATGGGGTATTATTGGCGATAAAAAGGGCAGGAAAAATGTATTGTTTGGTTCCATATTGCTTTACTCGCTTGCCACCATCGCCAATGGCTTTGTTACCGATATAGATCATTATGCGTGGCTGCGTTTTATAGCGGGCCTGGGGCTGGCGGGAGAACTGGGCGCCAGCATAACGCTAACCAGTGAATTGTTGCCAAAGGAAAAGCGTGGTATTGCCGCCGCTATCATAGCTACCAGTGGCGTGATGGGCACGGTGACGGCTTATTTCGTCCATTATCTGAGTGGTGAAGACTGGCGTTTATGTTATTTTATCGGGGGGGCCATGGGTATCGCATTATTATTTTTACGGGTAAAGGTTTTGGAAAGCGGCATGTACGACAGCGTTAAAAAAACCCAGGTGAAGATGGGCAATTTCTTTATGTTTTTTAATAGCCGTGAACGTTTTTTACGCTACCTGAGGGCTATCTTTATCGGTTTGCCCGTGTGGTATGTCATTGGCGTACTCATCAGTTTTTCCGATGAGTTCGCCCGGCGTTTCGGCATAACCGGCTTTGATCAACCCAAATCATTAATGCTGCAATATGTTGCTTTGGCATTTGGTGATATGACGGCTGGTCTTTTCAGCAATTATATTAAAAGCCGCAAGAAAACATTGCTGATATATTATTGTATCCTTGCATTTTTCATCTTTCTGTTTTTTGCTTTAAAGGGGGGTGGCAGCGCTTTCAATATGTACCTTCTTTGCATGGGGCTTGGCTTTGGCGCCGGTATTTCGGTGTTGTACATTACCATGAGTGCGGAACTGTTTGGCACCAACCTGCGGGCTACCGCGGCCATCTCTATACCTAACCTGGTAAGAGGGTGCCTTCCCCTGATACTTATTTTGTTTCAATTTTTACGGGGCGGCGGCATGCTCGGCAATTATGTTACCGCGGCTTGGGTTACGGGTATAATCATTTGGGTTATTGGATTTGTTTCCGTTCTGTTTACAAAGGAAACATTTGGCAAAGAGTTGAATTTTATAGAGGAGTAATTTTTATCCTGTACAGGCATTGAATAGTAAAACCGATTAAATCCTGAACATGATGCGGCTGGTGAAAATCAAGCTATTCAAGATTTCCCTTTATAGTCAAATCCTTCCACTTCCTGTTCGCCTCCGAATGTTATGCTGCACAAGGGATAAAAAGCGAGGCCGGGATTTCGCAATACAGTTTTTTGTCCAGGCTATATTTCATTTTTCAACATCGTTGCCCGTCCGAACGGCTTCAGCCGGGCGGGCATCGCCCTCTCCTATACAACCGTACTTTTTGTTGCCCGGGCAGTGAAGCATTGGGCATCATCGTTGTGTCACTCCCTTTTACCGCATACCATTGGGGATCTTTAATTGTGTTTTATGTTCAACGCATCAAATTCCTTCGTCAGCCGGCTCGGAGGTGATATAAAATTTTATAGAATTAGGTGTTTTATTCGCAAAGCTGCTACCAGTATCATTTTGATAAATGAATTTTGGCTCGAATTAAAATCAGTAACTGCATAAGCCGCCTCTTTTGGTTCGGTTCCGGCTTGCCGGGATTCAAAAAATGCGAAGCTTATTTTTTGAAAGAAGCAAAAGCAGTGGCGTTGCAGTTACGCAGCCCGCCGGCTGGGGAGGCGAATGCCATGAATTTAAAGGATAAAGTAAATACCGCAGGGGATTTGCGGATAATGTACTTAATCCTAAAATTTTATATTGGAATTATATCACGTCCGCCAACTGGCGGACTTTTTAAATTATAAAAATCTTATTTCTACCAATATCCCGTTCTTACGGAACTCACATACAACCAAAAATTTGACCATTGAAATGGGGCAATTACAAATTTTTGGAGTTGTAATGAGCGAAAAATCAGCGGCGGCTTATTTGGGTACTTGTACCGCATACCATTGGGGAACTTTAATTGCGTTTTGTAAACCCATTCATAAATTCAGTACTCCCGGCCTGCCATCAAATCAAAATCATTGCTTTATATTATTTTCTAAAAAACCCGCTGGTTAACGGACGGGGAAATG
>JANOTW010000064.1:0-2528 GCA_031416575.1 Ferruginibacter sp. | reverse complement strand
AAATCGGAAATTCCGATTTTTCTAACACTCAAGGCTTCAACTAATTCATTTTCTGCATAAATATTTAAAATGTGTTCGTTTATAGTTGACTTTGCCTTACCAAATAACAATCCCATTTGTTCCTGTGTAAGCCAAACGGTTTCTTCCTCCAGGCGAACATCTATTTTAATAGTGCCTTCCTGGTTTTGGTACAATATAATTTCACCTCTGTTCATACTATTGTCAGGCATCGGCTTCATCTTTTGGGGTTAAACCAATGGTCCTAATTTTAGCATCAATATATGCCCAATCATCCTTGTTGATACTCCACTTTTTAACAAGGTCATGCAGGGCATTTACCTCACTCATAAATGCATATTTATTCAAATATACAGTCAATATTTTAGCAGGGGATTGCTTAAGAGACCGTTTTCTTTAATTTCCCCTGATTTTTAAAAATTTGCCTGAATTGCTGAAATGCCCGCACACATTGTCTTTCAGCTGAGTTAAATAAATGCCTTTACTATACAATTTTTCAAGCCCGGAGTCCCTTGCAGTTTCAGAATAAATTTTTATTCCACCTGATTTACACATTTAATAAATGAGTGACAGGAGACTCCGGGCGGGAAACCGTTCGGACAAACGTATTTCCCGAATTCGCTCTTGCAATTCGTTGAAATAGTTCATTGAATTGCCACTCTTAAAACGGTCGTCATTTAAAGCAAAACCCTTGATTATATATTCTTTTAATCGTTGCGTTGCCCAAATACGGAACTGTGTACCTTGTGGCGATTTTACCCGGTAACCCACCGAAATAATTACATCAAGATTGTAGTATTTAACTTCTTTTTCCTGCGTTTTTCCTTCAATAGCTCCGTGCTGAGTGGTATGTCGGAAATTCCGACATACCAGTTTTTCATCTAGTTCGCCTTCTGCAAACACATTTTGAATATGTTCTGTAATGGTTGTTCTGCCTTTACCAAACAATTGAGCCATTTGTGCTTGTGTAAGCCAAACCGTTTCTTCCTCCAGGCGAACATCTATTTTAATGTTGCCTTCGGGGCTTTGATAAATTAATATTTCGCTGTTGGGTTGTTCCATTTAGTTACTTTTTTATCATTCAATGACGGCTTGTTTTACTGTTTCTCCGGTGATTTTTATTTTAACAATTATTCACTGCGAAAAACTTTTAATTCTATATTGCCTGCAATGGCTAAATAATGATAAACATTGCCTGGCAATCATAAAACATCATTTAATGGTTTTACTTTGCTTGAAGATTTTTAATTTTTGCGGGTTGAGCCACTTGCCGGAGTCGAACCGGCGACCCTTTCATTACGAATGAAATGCGCTACCAGCTACGCTAAAGTGGCTTTAGGATAATAAACATAATACGAAAGGAAAGATTATTGACAAATACAATGCTTCTTTAAACTTTATTCTACGCATACAGGCTATTGTTTTGCCACGGATGCACAGAAAAAATATAAAAGCTTCTGATTGTTTTGCAGTTCAATACATTGTTTAATTGGTATTATAAAGTATTCAATACATCATTCATATTCCTCAGAGTACCGGCACTCTTATTAAACTCCGATGCCATGGTGTCACTCAACGCAACAATGCTTATAAAGTCTTCAACACATCATTCATATTTCTTACTGCATCCGCACTCTTATTAAATTCTGCCTGTTCCTGTTCGTTCAAATTAAAGTCAAGAATTTTTTCCCAACCATTTTTTCCAATTATAACCGGTACGCCAAGGCTAATATCTTTTTGACCATATTCACCTTCCAGTGATACACAACAGGTAAATAATTTTTTTTCATCCCTTACTATTGCTTCTACCAACGCTGCGCCGGCAGCACCGGGTGCATACCAGGCAGAAGTACCGATCAATTTTGTAAGTGTTGCCCCACCTACCATTGTATCAGCTACAATTTGTTTTTGCTGATCAGCATTTAAAAATTTAGTAACCGGAACAGAATTCCAGGTAGCCAGGCGTATCAGTGGTATCATCGTTGTATCACCATGTCCACCTACTACTACTGCGTTCAGATCAGCAGGGCTGCAATTTAAATGTTGGCTTAGTTGACATTTGAAACGGGCACTATCCAGTGTACCACCCATACCAATGATGCGGTTCTTAGGTATCCCTGTTGAGGTCAGCGCCAGGTAAGTCATGGTGTCCATGGGGTTGCTGATCACAATGATGATAGCATTGGGCGAATGCTTAAGGATATTTTCCATTACACTCTTTACAATGCCGGCATTAACACCAATCAGTTCTTCGCGGGTCATACCTGGTTTGCGTGGAAGACCGGAAGTAATAACTACTACATCGCTTCCAGCCGTTTTTGCATAATCGCTGGTACTGCCCGTGATGCGGGTATCAAAACCAAGCAATGCAGCCGTCTGCATCATATCCTGTGCTTTACCTTCGGCAATGCCTTCTTTGATATCAAGCAATACTAATTCAGTTGCCAATTCTTTGCGGGCAATATTATCAGCACAGGTAGCCCCTACAGCCCCGGCGCCTACAACAGTTA
>JANOTW010000063.1:0-5416 GCA_031416575.1 Ferruginibacter sp. | reverse complement strand
GGAAAGTTTATCGGGGAACGAACCTCCGCAAAATTCATCTGTATATTTAAATGCTTTATGGTACGATGCTAAAGGGAAATGGGATAAAGCGCATGAACTGATACAGGATGTGGAAGATAAAAACGCATCATGGATACATGCCTATCTGCACCGGAAAGAAGGTGATGCCGGAAATGCGGGATACTGGTATAGCCGTGCCGGCCAAAAAAGATATGTTGGCAGTTTAGAAAAAGAGTGGGAAGAAATAGTGACTGCGTTGATTTGAATTTCTTTAACGAAACTTCCGCTTAGCCTGGATTAAAGAAATGCATGGAAGAAATCAAAATCTGAAAAGATGGGTACACTTATTTTTTTAGTCGGATATAACAAATTGATAAGACTGGCTGCAGTAAAGAAAACCATTGCTAAACTGTAAGGGGACAAAACTATTTATACTGCGCAAAGGGTAAATCAGTGATATTTATTGTGTTCAATAAAAAAAATAAAATAGGTTACCCCATCCCCAAAATGGGTAAAAATGTTTAATTTAAAACGCAATTAAAGATCCCCAATGGTAGTAAGTACAAATTGTCTGAACCACTGATTGAAACTGATTTTTTTGATTAGCCTGATTTCTATTTTGACTAATAATCAAAACTGCCTGCTTTATCTATAACGTAATTAAAGTTGCCCAATGGTATTCAGTACAAGAGGGCGATGCAACGATGTTGACCATTGCTTCCCTGCCAGGACAAAAAAATATTATTCACGTTTTTATCCATTGTGCAGTATAAATAAATAATACATTCGTATGGAAACATATTATAACACAAGGCCCCATAAAATGAGCAATACATGTTTGCAAACTCCAGTTAAAGCTTTATGGGTAACCAATGCTTTGATAACTGGTATCCTATGTTTCGCCATATCCTTATTGAATGCCCAACCTCCCTCTGTTGATAAGGTAAGAAATGATTTTATGGCTTTATTGCAAAGGGCCATTGTTGATCCGAAACCTTCCATTCAATCTTTTAAAACAGATTCGGTTATTGTTGAAAAAGGTTTTTTTTATGCTGAAGCCACAGAGAAGGTCCCCATGCTGATCTATAAGCCTGTTTTAAAAGGGATAAAAAAATTTCCTGTTGTCATCTGCCTTCATGGAACAGGTGGCAGTAAGGATGCAACTGCTATCAAAGATCTGCTCTACCGGTTTTCAAAACTGGGCTTTATGGCTGTGGCCATAGATGCAAGGTATCATGGTGAAAGAGTGAAAGCAGTACAAGGCCGGAACAATTATGTGGAAGCTATTGTAAAAGCCTGGCAAAATAAAGATAGTATGCACCAACAGTATCCTTTTTTATTTGATACGGTTCATGATCTGTGGCGGTTGGTGGATTATTTAACGACAAGGCCTGATGTAGAAGCAAAGCGCATTGGCATGATGGGTATTTCAATGGGAGGGATTGAGACGTGGATGGCAGCTTCGGTTGATACAAGGATAAAGGTAGCAGTACCTGCAATTAGTGTACAAAGTTTTCAATGGTCACTTGATAATGAACGCTGGCAGGGTAGGGCCAGGACCATTTGGGGCGCACATGAGCAGGCTGCAAAAGACCTGGGCGATACCGGTGTGAACAGGGAAAATGTAAAGGCTTTATGGAACAAGCTATTACCAGGGATCATAAATGAATTTGATTGTCCTTCCATGATTCGGCTTTTTGCACCCCGTCCATTACTCATCCTGAATACGGAAAAAGATATGAATTGCCCTTTGGCGGGGGCACAATTGGCTTTCGATGCCGCGACAAAAGCATATCGTTCAAAAAATGCATTAGGTAAGTTGCAAATAGACGTAGAGCCAAACGAGCCACACCGGTTCACACCAAAGCATATTGAAATGACGATTGATTGGTTTAGGAAATGGTTGTAAGCAGCAGGGTAGATTGTTGAAGTTAGGTTTATTGGAATAAACAAAGCTCGTTGCCGGAAGTAGATCCAATCGAATTGATAAAGATCCGCATGAAAGATTTTGGGTACAAAGATTCAGGTCTCGCCTGAGAATATGGCGATAAAGGAACAGGTAGTAAAGTACTCAACTATAAACAATCACTTTCCTTACCAATGATCCGCAAATTCAATTCGATATTGCGCATTCCTGCTGATTCACTATTAAAGGATTACAAATTGGAGTAGCAATCAGTTGCCTTTTTACCTTATCAACACCGTACTCCCCTTTAATTCAAACCGTTTCCCTGTATCAATATTGGTATAATGTAAGATCCATACATAAGCGCCGGGATCCTGCGGGTTACCTTTAAATGTACCATCCCATTTGTTGGTCCAGTCCCGTGTTTCAAACAGCAGTTGCCCCATACGGTTATATACCCTGAACAAAAGATCCTTTGCCTTGTAGGCATTGGTGGGATAGAGAAAATCATTCAGCCCGTCGTTGTTGGGCGAAAACCCTTTGGGTACCGCGATATAACAGTTGCCCACCACCCGGATGGTTTTGGTAGCGGTATCAGCGCAACCGGCATTATTTTTTACAACCAACTGAACCGGAATATCTCTTGTATTATTTGAAGACAGGTAAAATTGTGGCGGGGGTATTTTCAGCAAACTAACGTTGCCGTTACCAAAGCGCCATGCCCATGAAACAACAGGGCCCGAACTGGTGCCTGTAAACACTGCCGGATCGCCGGGGCATACAACCGCTGTAGATTGAAAGGATGCCGTGACATTATTATTTAACATTATAGTGGAAGTGGCGGTATCGCTGCAGGTGCCATTGCTTACGATTAAGGTAGCCAGCTTTTGTCCAAAGGTTTGCCAGGTGATAGCAGTATCTTTCGCCCTGCTGCCGATGTTATTATCAAAACCCCATCTCCAACTGTTTACACCGTTTCGTCCATCATGCGTATAATTTACTGTATCCGCAATGCAACCGAAACGAATAATGGAATTAAATACGGCGGAAACGGTATCTTTTGTAATAAAGTTTTTAAATGACCCCGCTATTGTTGGTACGCCGCATTCATTTAATATCGTATTGCCGTCCGTACCCGTTTGCAGCCTTAATTGCCAGGTTCCTGCTATTTGCATGGGTGCGGATAACCGTACCCTTATCACATTGGTAAACCCACCCGCATTACAAATACCTGCGGCGCCTGAAACGGATACAGCCGAAGTGCCGGTTATGATAAAATCGCTGCCATCCGCTGCAATGGAATTGCAAAACATGGGGTCGTTAAAAACCAGTTCCAGCACAGTTGGGGCACAACCGGTTTTTGAAAGGCTGTCCATGGGAGTTGGAACTAATGGAAATACCGTTACCGGTAATGATTGCCCTGTGGGAATACCACGGTTACAATTATCTAATAAATTGTTGCCATCTGTTCCGGTTTCAATACGCACCGTATAATTGCCGGGTGGTACAATACCACCCAATGTGACCACTACGGAATCCATATCGAAACCAACGCTGCAACCAATACCGGTAGCGCTGATAATTGGAGAGATGGCAGGTGATATGCTAAAGTCGCTTCCGTTAGCCGCAAGGCTGTTGCACTTCATTTTTTTGTTCAGCTTTATGGAAATCCTTGTCCCGTCACAAGCCGCCCTTGCTTTTTGTAAAGCCGGGTTTACAGGGTCTGTAATGCTGGCGGTACCACCACCAAACGATAACGAATAGCCGCTTTGCGAGTTGCTGAAATGACTTATCAATAAAAGGTATTCATGCCCTAATATCAGGGCAGGCATAGCGCTGAATAATGGCCTGAACGGCATGCCCGTTTCAGTACCACAAACCGAGAGACTGGTGCCGGCGGAAGAAGCGCCTGTTTTGCCCGTTTCACCTGACCAGTTGCCGGCCACGAAAAGGCTGGGATTTGTATATACTTCATCGGGTTTGTAATTGGTAACATCAAATAATTGCCAGTCATAATCGTCTGTAATAGTATTGGGGGTAATTACAAAACCTAATGTACCCGCAGTGAAACAGGTAAACTTATACCAGAATGGATTTTTATCAGTGAGCGTTATTGTTCTGGAAACGCAGGAAGAAGGTATCATCCTGTCCCCGCAAATGGGTACGGATGCCATACTAAAAGTATCCGTGCCACATACAGGAAATGCTGTTACCGGATTTTGGCCTAATGTAGTGCAGGTGGTTTGGGCAAAACCATTTTTAAAAATAAAAAACAGCAGTATAATTAGTATTGATTTTTTATTAAGCATAGTGATTGGTAAAGGTATATTAATGATGCTTTAATCGGGCATAGCGTTGCATGTGTTAATATTTTTTAACAAGCCTCCCCCGGCCCCTCCTAAGGAGGGGGTTTAGAAGAGTTCAATAATGCCATGATATTATTATTGTCCGGGCTTAGGCGTTTCATGGCATCATCCCTGTCTGCTTTGACACAGTCAGGCAGGGTTGTGTTATGTTAATCCCGAATTTCGGGACTCTTCTATACAACCATATTTTTTGTCCGGGCTGAAGTATTTCATGGCATCATCGTTGCATCGCCCTCTTGTACTTAATACCAATGGGGAACTTTAATTGCGTTATATGTTCGTCGCATCAAATTTCTTCGTCCCGCAGCCCCACCTTAATGACTTGTCGGGCAGGGACATAATATCGGTAGCCGGAAAAAAAATACATTCATGGTCCGCCAGTTGGCGGACGCAATATTATTCAGGGTTTAATCTCCCTCTGCCATGAGTTCTTTATATCACGCCCCTAATCAACTACATTTTCAAAGGGATGCCCCTACCTTTGGTTTTTTAGCTACAAAGGGGCGGCTCCTCCGGTGGCCCATGCGTGTATTAATAATCAATCCATAAAAACGAAACCCCATAACGGGGTAAAGTACTGGCATCATTAAAAATTACAAAAACCCAATCCTGTTTTTTAATTTATAACGCGATTAAAGATCCCCATAGGTATGCTGTATAAGGGTAACCAAATAAACCGCACCGGATGTTTCGCTCATTACAACGCAATTAAAGATCCCCATTGGTATTCAGTACACGAGTGATTATTATTTCTTTTTACCAAAAAGAAATAATAACAAAATCATATTTGCAACGATGCATAATTGAAATGCTTCTGCCCGGACAACAAAAAAATTACGGTTGTATAGAAGGGCCCCGAAATTCGGCATTAACATAACACGACAATGCCGCCATGAAAATCAATTGTTCGTGCAACAAAATTTAGCTGTAAATAAATGAGGGCAACGCATATACAAAACACCATCTCCACGTCACCCCGCTAACCAGCGGGGACAGGGGGTGCTTACTTCACCTTCGCCTTTACCTCCTGCAATTTCAACAATGCTTCTACCGGGGTTAGCCTGTTGATATCAACCGCATTCAGCATTGTTCTTATCTCTTCGAAAGTGGCGGAGTGCGCATCAAATATGCTGAGTTGAATTTT
>JANOTW010000062.1:0-9400 GCA_031416575.1 Ferruginibacter sp. | reverse complement strand
CGGCTAAAGCAACTGCGCATTATTTTGTTTATAAAGCTATCCGGGGCGATAAGGTCACCACCTCCATCCGCCTTCTGAACAATGAGGAGCGCATAACCACCATCGCCCAAATGCTGAGCGGTGAAAAGCCTACTGCCGCGGCATTGGAGAATGCGAAAGAGATGGTTCTAAGTACTAAGTACTGAGTATTGAGTACTAAGAACTTTAAAGATTTTTTCTTTAAAAAATAAGAATGCTATTTTTACCGCATAAATCAAACAAACATGCCATACAATTTACTTAAAGGAAAGAAAGGGATCATATTCGGGGCATTGGATGAAAAATCCATCGCCTGGAAAACCGCGTTACGCTGCCATGAAGAAGGGGCCGGACTATTATTAACCAATGCACCGGTAGCTATGCGTATGGGTGAAATAAATAAATTGGCGGAAGCTGTAAATGCGCCTGTAATACCCTGCGATGTCAGCAGTAATGAAGATGTATTAAACCTTATTACAAAAGCAATGGAACATTTTGGGGGCGGGGTTGATTTTATTTTACATTCCATCGGCATGAGCCTTAATGTGCGTAAGGGCAGGCACTATACGGATATTGATTATGCTTTTAATGCAAAAACACTGGATATCTCCGCTATGAGCCTGCACCGTGTATTGGCAACCGCCATGAAGCTGGATGCTATCAATGAATGGGGTAGCGTGATAGCGCTTACCTATATCGCCGCACAGCGGGTATTTCCCGACTATAATGAAATGGCTGATGCGAAAGCATTACTGGAAAGCGTATCCCGAAGTTTCGGTTATCACTATGCGCTAAAAAAACATGTAAGGGTTAATACCATATCGCAGTCGCCTACACGAACAACTGCGGGTAGCGGTGTAAAAGGTTTTGAAGGGTTTATCAGCTATGCTGAAAAAATGAGCCCTTTGGGCAATGCCAGTTCAGAAGATTGCGCCAATTATTGTGTAACCCTATTCAGCGATCTTACCAAAATGGTAACCATGCAAAATCTTTTTCATGACGGAGGTTTTTCTTTTACGGGCGCTACACAATCAGTTATTGAACAAATGGAGAAATAGGTTTTTTGTCCGGGCTAAGCAGCAATGTGGAAAATCGTTGCATCGCCCTCTTGTACTGAATACCATTGGGGATCTTTAATTGCGTTTTATGTTCGGCGTATCAAATTTCTTCGTCCCGTAGGCCCGCCTGAATGACTTGTCGGGCAGGGACATAATATCGGTAGCCAGAAGAAAAATATATTCATAGTCCCGTAAGGACGTGATAACATTCCAGGATTTTTTAAATTTTCCACTGTCCCTAAATTCTTTATATCATGTCCCTTCAGGACTTTTTTAAATTATTATAACCTGTATTTCTACCAATAATTCAAAATTCACAATTCACGAAGTAAACCGCTTCATAAAATACTTATCATGGATTGGATAGAAGTAGTTGGCCTTTCAGGCTCTGTTTTAAGCAGCGTTACATTTATGCCGCAGGTATATCAAACATGGAAAACAAGAAGCGTTGGTGACCTGAATTTGTCAATGATGATGATTGTTTTTTCAAGTACGGTCATCTGGCTTATTTATGGAATAGGAAAGGGTTTGTTACCCGTAATTATTTGCAATGGAATTATCTGTTTCTTATCCCTCCTGTTGATATACTTTAAATTCAGGTTCGCTAAAAATTAATCATCCATTCAAATACCAATAATACGAAAGCCACCAACTTGAAAATTGGTGGCTTTTAACCTGGCTATTTTTATATTGTACCCTTGCAGCAGCCGGTCAGCTCATCCGGCAGGCTTTAAAGGGTTGGTACGTTAATACTCATCCTCATTAAAAAAGAAATCTTCCTGGCTTGGATAGTCCGGCCAGATATCTTCCAGGCTTTCGTAAACTTCACCTTCGTCTTCCAGTTCCTGCAGGTTTTCAATTACTTCAATAGGTGCGCCACTTCTGATGGCATAATCTATTAGTTCATCTTTTGATGCCGGCCAGGGTGCATCTTCTAAATGGGAGGCTAATTCTAGGGTCCAAAACATCTTCTGTGTGTATTTAATTTTTGCAAATGTAAAAGTTTGTTGCAATTAAACAAATGTGTTTTTTAAAACCGGCTTTGTACCCGTTTAAAAAACCACTAAAAAATAACCGCTATACCTTGTTAATCCTTAATAATTAATTACTTTAGCCAGATGCTTACAGCTACGGATATATTTAAAAATTACGGTGTACTTCCCGTTTTACGCGGTGTTGATGTTCATATTGCTAAAGGGGAAATTGTCAGCATTGTAGGCTCCTCAGGTGCGGGGAAAAGCACGCTGCTGCACATTCTTGGCACTTTGGATAAAGCGGATAGGGGCTCGGTTTCGCTGGAAGGGCAACGGATTGAAGAGCTCAGCGGCAGAAAATTATCGGCTTTCAGGAATAAAAATATCGGGTTCGTTTTTCAGTTTCACCATTTATTGCCGGAGTTTACCGCCCTGGAAAATGTATGTATCCCAGGATGGATTGCGGGTAATAAAAAAAAGGAAATAATTGGAAAAGCTACTAATTTGTTAACAACTTTAGGCCTTTCTAACCGCCTGGAGAACAAACCGCAGCAACTTTCAGGGGGTGAACAGCAAAGAGTGGCAGTGGCCAGAGCCTTAATAAATAATCCCTCCATCATCATGGCGGATGAACCAACCGGCAATTTAGATAGCGCCAATGCAAAAGAATTGCACCAGTTATTTATTGATTTGAGGAATAAATTCAATCAAACCTTCCTGATTGTAACGCACAATGAAGAACTGGCGCAAATGAGCGACCGGATACTGCATATGAAGGACGGGAAAATAATTAGCTAATTTGCTAATGAGCTACTGCTAATTTGAATCTTTAATTTATCAATTGTTATTTTTTCATTTGCTGTTTGCTTTCTAAATTTTGGCAATCCTTTCCCAAAGTATTGTACGAAAAAAGTGCCCATATAACGTTGGGAAGTATTTCTAAATAAAACGTAATTAAAGATCCCCAATGGTATTCAGTAAAAGAGGGCGATGCAACGATGTACCACATAGCTTCTTAGCCCGGGCAAAAAAGATAAAAAACAATATATGTTAAACTGCGAAAGGCCAGGAGTTCTCAAATACTAATTACTTTTTTAGCGCTTGTACAATATGATTATTACATTTTCAAATTCGCTAATTAATCCTTGGTTTCCATGCAATTTCCGCCACGCCCAGCAAATGCCCCACATACCTGCTCAAAACAAAAAGATAATCGCTTAACCGGTTTATATATTTAATCACCAGCGGGCCCACAAACAGATTATGTTCCTGCATATTTACACATAACCTTTCGGCACGCCTGCATACACAGCGGGCTACGTGCGTAGTAGAAACAGCCGGATGGCCGCCGGGCAGAATAAAGTGCTTCATTGGGGATAAGGCTTCGTTCATTTTATCTATTTCATTTTCCAGTAATACAATATCGGCTTCTTTGAGGTCAGGTATTTTCATCAATGGTTCTTTCTCCGGATCGCAGGCTAATGAAGAACCAATTGTAAATAAACGGTCCTGTATCTCTTTCAGCATTATTTTACTGTGATCATCCGGTGCCAGGTCGCTCACCAGGCCAATGTATGAATTTAATTCGTCTATCGTACCATAGCTCTCAATACGTAAATGACTTTTAGGGACTTTTGTTCCACCAATTAAACTGGTTTTACCGAGATCGCCGGTTTTTGTATATATTTTTAGCGCCATTATTTAGTGGTTATTTTATGAGCAACAAAAAAAGAGGGGGATTAGTTTATGAAAAATAAAAAATGATCAGGATGCTCCTGGATGGTGGAAAGCCGCCAACCTTTTAAAGACTGTTAATTGATTATGGCGTGATTGAAAAGGTTGGCCACCCTTTAATAACCCAACTATGCCAGTTGTGCGATAATGGAAGGATGTGCATTGAGTTTATCACTTTCAATGATTCCATCTCTTAACCGTACCACTCTATGGGCAAATCCGGATATGTCTTCTTCATGGGTAACCAATATCACGGTATTTCCATCATTGTGAATTTTGCCCAGAATATCCATTATCTCATGAGAGGTTTTTGAATCGAGGTTACCGGTAGGTTCATCCGCTAATATAATGGATGGGTTATTTATCAAAGCCCTTGCAATAGCAACCCGCTGGCATTGTCCACCACTTAGTTCGTTTGGTTTATGCTTACTGCGGTCATCTAATTTCACCCTGGTTAATACTTCCATCGCCCTTTCCTTTCTTTCAATTTTACCAACGCCACTGTAGATCAGCGGCAATGCCACATTTTCCGCTGCGGTCAACCTTGGCAATAAATTAAATTGCTGAAATACAAACCCGATTTCTTTATTACGCACTTCGGCCAGGTCATTATCAGGCATGCTGCTCACATCCTTTCCGTTCAGGATGTATTTTCCGGTGGTGGTTGTATCAAGGCAACCTAAAATATTCATCAGTGTTGATTTCCCTGAACCGCTGGGCCCCATCAGGGCGACGTATTCATTTTTATAAATATCCAGGTTAATATTTTTAAGCACCTGCAATTCAATTTTACCGAGGTAATAACTCTTACAGATATTTTCCAAATGAATAATTCTTTGCATACGCTTAATTATTTGTAGCCGATTGTTGAGGGGGTGATTGGTTGATTGGTTGTATAGTTGCCTGGTTGAAAGGTTGAAGGGTAGCCGGGGCCGCTAAATTGCCAACATTTCAACTCTTGCCTTATCAACTATTTCTTTATCACTTTAGGTACTTTAAAAAATTGCCGGTCATGCAGCGGGGCGTTCTTTAGCCCTTCCTCCCTGCTGATGCTACCTTTAACTTCATCTTCCCTAAGCACGTTTATATTGTCGCTCATGTGAAGCAACGGGGCTACACCTGTAGTGTCTAATTCATTCAGTTTTTCTACAAACCGTATCATTCGCTGCAGGTCATTTTTAATACCCGCCTTTTCCGCATCATCAAACTGGAGCCTGGCAAGGTTTGCCAATTTATCTACCAATGCATCATTTACTTCCATCAAACAAAAATAAAGGATTCAAATTGGATGTAATCAATATTTGGATAAATGGTTTGATTGAAGTTTTGAGGGGCTGAAAAAATCCAGGTGCAGGAACAGGCAGCGGCCTGTTCCTGCAAAAATCAATTATTTGTAAAAGCAGTGGAATTATTCTACTGACTATTGAATATAGACAATTGAGTTTTGTTATCTTCGCCGTCCTTATGGCTGAAAAAAAAGAAATAGTAATGAGTGGCATCAGGCCTACTGGTTTCTTGCATTTGGGCAATTATTTTGGGGCAATCCGAAACTACATAAAAATGCAGGATGATTTTGATTGTTATTTTATGGTTGCCGACCTGCATTCCCTTACTACGCATCCGGATACAAAGGAACTTAAAACGAATGTATATAGGGTATTGGCGGAAAATATAGCCTGTGGATTGGATCCTGATAAAGTTGCCTTATACTGCCAGAGCCAGGTGTATGAAACATCGGAATTGTACTTATACCTCAATATGCTTGCTTACATAGGCGAATTGGAAAAAACGGTTACATTTAAAGATAAGGTCAGGCAACATCCGGGAAATATAAATGCAGGTTTATTGACCTACCCTGTTTTACAAGCCGCGGATATTATTTTGCATCGTGCAAAGTATGTTCCGGTTGGTAAAGACCAGGAACAACATTTGGAAATGGCAAGGAATTTTGCCAACCGCTTTAATCACCGTTATGGTGAAGTATTTCCCGAACCACAGTCTTTTAACTTTAACCAGGTGTTGGTAAAAGTTCCCAGCCTTGATGGTAGTGGTAAAATGAGTAAAAGTGAAAACCAGATGGCAACCCTGTTTTTGGCGGATGAAGACGAGGTGATCAGGAAAAAAGTAATGAAGGCTAAAACGGATAGCGGGCCAACCGAAAATAATTCGGCCAGGCCGGATTATATTGAAAATATTTTTGTATTGATGAAATTAGTCAGCAGTAATAAAGATATTGCGAAGTATGAAGCTGATTACAACAATTGTACTATCCGTTACGGTGATATGAAAAAACAATTGGCGGAAGATATGGTCAATTTTATTTCGCCTATCCGTAATCAGGTTGATGCTATTTTGAATGATGAAAAATATTTAAAAGACGTAATGGAAAAAGGAGCGGAAAAAGCGGGGATAAGCGCCAAAGCAACCATGCAATTGGTAAGGGAAGCAATCGGGCTGAATTATTAACAAGCGCCCCGGAAGGGTTTGCAACCATTTAAAAGTTGGCAACCCAGATAAAAATATTACGGGCAGTTGTTACCCTTTGCGGGATATGGGCATTTTTTTAACTGGAATATTATTATGTTTGTTTACTTTCAATCATTCAACAACATTCAATTTTTAATCTTAAATATTATCCTTTAAGGGATTGGGCATGGCAAAAACTAAAAAACCAAAGCATATAGCGGTAGCTGGAAATATTGGCGCGGGCAAAACTACTTTAACGGAAATGTTGAGCAAGCATTATAAATGGATACCGCAATTTGAGGATGTGGATCATAATCCTTATTTAAATGACTTTTATGACGATATGCCCAGGTGGAGTTTCAACCTGCAAATATTCTTTTTAAACAGCCGCTTAAACCAGTTGCTTGAAATTCAGCGTGGCACCGAGACCGTAATACAAGACAGGACTATTTACGAGGATGCCAATATATTCGCTCCCAACCTGCATGATATGGGATTGATGGGTAAAAGGGATTTTGATAATTACTACCAATTTTTCGAAACATTGAAAACCATGGTCCAGCCACCCGATCTGCTGATTTATTTAAAAGCATCGGTTCCTACCCTTGTTGCCCAAATACAAAAACGCGGAAGGGAATATGAAGAAAATATCAGGCTGGATTATCTTAAAAAATTAAATGATTACTACAGTCATTTTATTGAATCTTACAAAGAAGGGCCACTTTTAATCATAGATGCGGATAATAATAAGTTTGCGGAAAATGAAGAACACCTGGGACAAATCATTTCAAAAATAGATGCTACATTATTTGGGCTATTTTGATAAGGGTGGGGGAGTTTACGGTTTATGGTTGATAGCCGTATCTTGTAAATTCAAGGCCCCCAAACCCCGAACCGTAAACCCTAAACCCTCAAATCCTAATCAATCAGTTTATTTTTCATTGCGTAGAAAACCAGTCCTACGGAATTTTTTACCTCAAAGCGTTCCATCAGGCGGTCTTTTATCGCTTCTACCGTACGGGAACTGATATCCATTTTAAGTGCTATTTCCGCTGCGGTAAATTCCATGCAAACAAGTGTCAGCACTTCTTTTTCCCTTTCGCTGATAACTATTTCGGAGGTAAGGCTGGGATTGAATTTTTGCTTGCTGTAATTCTTTTTTATGAGTACTTTATTAACAAATGAATTCAGGTAAAACCCCGTACTCATTACTTCCATGATGGCTTTTTTTATTTCCGCGGGTTCCGTACTTTTTAATAAATACCCCGCTGCCCCGCAGTCCATTAAATGCCCTACAAAGCGCTCATCTTCATACATCGTCAATATAATCACCCTGATCTTTGGAAAATCTTTGGTGATTTGTTTGGTAGCGTCAATACCGTCCTTTACAGGCATTCGCAGGTCACAAAGAACTATATCGGGAGCGGCTTCGGATATTTTAGCCAACAGGTCTTCACCATTCTCGGCTTCCATTACAAATTTTATATTTTTATAAGCCCTCATGGAATGTACAACTCCTTTTCTGAAGATTTTATGATCGTCGGCGATGGCTATTTTAATTAAACTCATACAAGTGGGGTAGTGCAAATTTAAGTAAAGATATTGATTTCGGCAGGTGGTATTACTGGCCGGCCGCAACAAATATCAAATCAAAAAAACCGGTAAAGAGGTAGCATACAATAAACCCGAAAATAAGGATTGTTTAAAAGGCGGCTTCTTTAGGAATTTCCAAAGTAACCTTGTAATAGGTATGGCTGGGGTCTATTTCAAAAAATATCCGGCCGTTTAAAACTTTTATCCGGCTGGTGATATTTTTCAAGCCAAGCCCATGGGAAACATGGTTAAGCCGTTCAAATTCCTCCTGTACAATGCCCTGCCCATCGTGGTGCAGCCTCAGGTAACTATGGGTAGCATTCGCATTTTGTGTAAGATGTATAAAGCCCGCATTGCTGTGTTTGATGATATTGTTTACCAGTTCCTGCAATATTCTGAATATCAGTAATTCGTGTTCCAGTTTTAGCCGGGTGCGGTAGTCATGAAAACGTACGCTGGCATTTATAATACCACTGCCTTTTATTTTCTGAAAAAGATCGGTCATTGCGCTCTCCAGGCCAAAGTTTTTGAGGGTGGGCGGCATCATGCTATGACTGATATTGCGTATCAGTTGTATGGCATCGTCAATGATCTGTTTAGCGCTGTATATGGATTGTAATTGATCGGCGGGTTCCTGGTTGATCATGTTCTCATTAAGGTACAGGCGTGCGGTAGCCAACAGCGGGCCTACGTCATCATGCAGGTCCGCTGCTATGCGGTTGCGTTCTTCTTCCTGGTATTTTATAGAGGCGTTTAGCAGTACCTGTTGTTTCTCATCCTCTAATATTTTTAATTGAATATTAAAACGAATAACCTTACGCTGGTGAAGAATTACAAAAAATACAATACCAAGCGTAAGGCTAACCATCGCGATAGTACCAAACAACATTAAATAGGTAACGCCGGAGGAAGTGTTGGTAGCTACTTGTAAAAGGATCATTAGGTGGTTTGCAGGTTAGTATTATTTGGTTAATGGGGTGAGCGGTTCTATTTCCAGGTTCACGGTAACATTGGATAGGTCATTTTTTAATTTTGAATTTTTAGCTACTACAACCGCTATACACAATAATACATTTTTAAGGATAGTAAAAAAGCCATAAATGTTATTATACAAAAGTTTGCTATGTAAATCTTGTAGTAATATTTTGGAGAATAGAAAGAGAAAGAAATTGCCGGTGGAAAAAATCAGGAAAGCTACTGCAATCCAAAAAGCTGGTGATATGTAAATAGGGGTTTTGGCGCTGTATTTCATCTTTTCATAAAAAAACAATAGTATGATCAGTGGAAATAAAAGGCACTCCAATACCAAAGGGAAATAAGTAAAAGCCTGGTTAATGGAAGATATATAGTCGTAAATTGAAAATATGGAAAAAGGGATAATTAAAAACCCTATTACTTTTTTTACCTTTACCTTGATTATATTATAAATAAAAAATTGAGAGATCAGCGCAAATTCTGCTATGATAAAAAATCTGTAGAATAGAAGGTAGGACTGGAATGACTTGAAAATGAAACGAAATATAAGTGTTACTATGATTGAAATAAACAATAATATTG
>JANOTW010000061.1:0-2725 GCA_031416575.1 Ferruginibacter sp. | reverse complement strand
CTGGTTGGCTTCTTTCTCCATTAATTTCAAATCCCCATCACCATCCTGGTTATTTTTTTTTAGTGCGATTACTGGTTTTGTCACTGCATGTTGTACCGGCGATTTATCATTATGCACCAGCACCACGGTAATATTATCCTTACCGCCTGCATCATTGGCGGCATTTATAAGTAGCTGGCCTTTTGCCTGCAAACTCTCCCCGCTATTCAGTATCGAAATTATTTTGCTTGCGGGAATCATGTCTGTAAGCCCGTCGCTGCACAATAAAATGGTATCCCCTGGCAGAAAAGGAGATTCACCCCTATCAATAAAATCCTTTGAGTGCGCTATTCGCGTTTCATATCCCAACACTTTATTTACTTCGTTCCTTTTGGGATGCAGCATGGCGGCTTCTTCAGTCAGCCTTCCACTCTCTTCCAAAAATCCAACATTCGAGTGGTCCTTTGTTACTTTTATCAACGACCCATCCCTGAACAGGTATAAACGCGTATCGCCTACATGCGTAAAATAAAATACATTTTTTTCAATATCCACTACCGCCAATGTAACTACACAGGCCATCTTTTCATTTTGAGGGCTTACCTTTTTTTCCCTGATAATTCTTTCGTTGGCGTTTTCCAGCGCTGATATCATTTGATCGGGAATATTCCCTGGTAATTTATCCAGGGCATCCATGATCTCGTCACGGGTTAACCGGGCGGCTACTTCCCCACCCTCATAGCCTCCTACTCCATCTATTACACAGGCAACAATGAAATGATCATTGAAAACAGTTTGAGCAATAAAGCTGTCTTCATTATTATCGCGTTGCCTGCCCGGATCGGTTATTCCAAAATAATTTTCACCCATTGTTTTTATGTGTGTGTTTTATATCCCTGAAGTTTGCCACCAACAGCAATAAACAAATTAACAGTAATGCAACAGATAAGATATTATTCATTGGTGTCAGGATTTAAAAAGATTAATGCCCACTATGCCGTTCAATACAATGCGTGAATTTACCGGCAGGTCAATCCAAACAGGGGTTTCCGTTTCACTTTTGGAAATCTCATGCTCATTGACAATTGTTTTTTCTCCAAAGGAAGCGAGGTAAAACTTATCCTCATTTTTATCGTATCGTATCTTCAGGTGTGGGGTACTCACCCATTCGGATGGTATCCTGAATATATTCGACGCGGTGGTTTCCTCTTCTTTGCCGGATACCGTTATTTCTTCATCTTTCATATAATATTCCAGCTTCTTTCCGGCAAATTCACGGTCAGGAAGGGTGGTTTCAAACCGGCCATAAGATTTTATTTGGGTGCCGGATACTTTTGCGGCATCAAATAATAAATCATCCTGGAATGGTATTTCATAATAACCTTCGCTGTAAAAAGTAAAATCTTTTAGAATGGCCTGGTTGATATCCAATGTTTGTGCGATACCCGTTTGCCGGGGGATAAATGTAACGCGAAGGTTCTGTTCCTTTTGAAGAGTATTGCCAGGCAGTAGTTTACCAATAAAACCCAGATCACCTTTATTATAATCAGGATGCGAGGCGAAACGAAATACCCATTTATTGCCGGCAGGTTCCACCGTTTTTCCCTGTAGCCTGTAATCCTTCAGGTTTACATAAAATTGTTTTAAAGACTCCTGGATGATAATACCAAAAATGCCTTTCTTATCCTGCATAAATTCGTTATAGTCCGCGGGACTAAATGAAATAATGTATTCATGATAAAAAACCACCCGCTGCGCAAAAGACAATTGCTTTATAGACTCATCGAATTTGTCAACAATATATTTATAAACAATATTGGGTGTAAGTAATTTCACCTCACTGGCTGATTCCATATTTTCATTTTTCAGAAACCAATCGTGCAATCCCATTCGTTGCCAGAAAGTAGGCTTTGTAGTCATATTAAAAAATGATTTTGTTATTTTTTTTCTTCAGCCGGTTTCTTCTTACCGAATATTTTATTGAAAAATTTTTTCAAACCCTTTTTTGGAGGATCTTCTTTTTCAACAACCGATGGCTGGGTTTTAATTATCGCGGTAGCTTTTACTTTTTTAATGCTGTCAGCCTTCGAAATTAAAATTGTTTGTTTGTTTATAATATTTAAAAGTACCCCGTTATATTCTTTTCTGTGCCCTTCATTGTTCAACCAAACATTATTCACCGTCTTTTCGATTGAAATCTTTTGCCCCAGTACCGCTCCGTATCCAGGGCCTTTGAAAGCCATACTGTCCCATGACTTTGCACCATCCAATGAAAAATAATATTTTGACTGCCGGCTATCATAGTAAATATTTTTCTCCGGAAAATAAAAAATAATATTTTTCGCTTCATTGCTATTAACCCTTTTGCAGGAAAAACCGAAAGCTATAAAAATTATAAAGAAAACAGTAAAAGTAAAAGATGAATTAAATTTCATTAACAATTTTTTTTAATACTATCCAACAATCATTCCACTAAAAGATAATTGATAATTGGTTAATTGATAATGGATAATTGATAATTGGTTAATGGATAATTGATAATTGGTTAATGGATAATGTATTTACCTATTTACCTATTTATACTTCGCAAGTGGTAAAACAGTGAATTTAATTTGTATGATAATCTTAAAATTCAATCGGTATTTTAATTTATAACGCAATTAAAGATCCCCAATGGTATGCGGTAGAAGGGAGTCCCGAAATTCGGGATTAACATAACACAACGATGATGCCCATGGCTGCTTCT
>JANOTW010000060.1:0-3468 GCA_031416575.1 Ferruginibacter sp. | reverse complement strand
TTGTGCCGAATTATGGCATTTCTTTCCCCGGGTTTCACCCGGGGCTATTCACATTAAACCCCGTTGGGGTTATTCCGAAAATAATGTAACCCGATGATTTTAGTTTACGAACAGGCCGGTTAGTGGGGCCTCAGATTTTTTAAAACCTGTGAGTCCATGCGAATAGTTGGTAATCAAAAAACGGCATTTTGCAACAGTCTGATTATCACGAAGATTTCAAAGGGTTATATATAATTGTTCCTTAGGGTTTCGCCCAGGGTTACAAATGGGAGTTATAGTTTTGCGTTAATAGCAGCCCGCATTTCATCTAACTTTTGTAACCGCTCCTTCTTCTTATTTAGCTGGGATGTAAGTTTACTTATTTTATCCTCCTGGTCACTTACATTATTATTTGCTGATCTTGCGTCCTTTGCTTCTTTGTATGCTTTTTTAGCCTGTTTCTTAGCCTTTTTTGCATCCTTTACACTTCCGTCAGTGGCTTCAGATGCTTGTTCACTACTTGAAACCGCCGCTTTCTGTGCATCTGCTTCAGCCTCATTCGCCTTAGCCTGATACTCAGGCAATTTGTTTTGCGCTATCGTCAATTGAGCAGAAAGATCAGCAATATCATTGCTCACTTTTACATACTCCAAATTGAGCTTGCCTGTGTCAGCAGCCGTTTTATATTTTTGCGAATAAGCTGGCAGGATGGCAATTACCAGAATTAAGAAACAAATTAAGTATAGGCTCTTTTTCATGATTTCTTATTTAAATGGTTAATTAATTATTTAAAGAAGTTACAAGTTTTTGCACTTTAGATTATTTTAAAATAATAATTCGAAACCACAGCTAAAAACATAATCCTATATATTACAAACTTATTCGGAGAAAGTTTTAGTAATATTTAAACTAAACATCAGAGGGGTGCATCCCAAAGAGAGGCAGGTATTTTTATTGCATATCGCTTGTGCATAGGTTTGTAAATGTTAAAGTTCATTTCTTTATACCGTTTAATTGATACATAATTTCATAAATAATTTACATTTTTCCTACATTCCATACTTCACAAGGGATAAAAACGTGAAGAAGATTTTTTGTCCTGGCATTGAAGCTATTGGCATCATCGTTGCATCGCCCTCTTGTACCGCATACCATTGGGGAACTTTAATTACGTTTTAAATTAATAAATTTTACCCCTTTAGGGGATGGGGGTAGGGGGATGGGGGTAGCCGGTTTTTATTTGTTTAGGGAACAAAATAAAATATCACTAATTTATCCCTTGCGCAGTTTAAGTAAAATTTAACCGGAAAAAATCATTGCCAGCTACAAATCCATTAATACAGTTATACTCCAATCAGACTGCGGTTTTTTGTGCAACAAACTTTACCTTCGCCCTTCATTTCAACTTCAATACGGATAAAATATGTTCCCAAAAATAAACCCCACTAAAACCCCCTCCTGGCAAGGATTGCAACAGCATTTTGAAGAAATGAAAAACGTGCATATGAAAGAGCTTTTTGCCGCTGATGCACACAGGTTCACCAAATTCTCCTTACGTACCGAAGGCATCCTTATTGATTATTCCAAAAATATCATCACGGAAAAAACGCTTCAGCTTTTGTTACAACTGGCTTATGACTGCCAGTTGCCTGTTGCGATCAAAGCAATGTTCGGGGGGGAGAAGATTAATGATTCTGAAAAAAGGGCTGTGTTACATACTGCCTTGCGGAATTTTTCCACCAAACCGGTTCTGGTTGAAGGCAGGGATATTATGCCGGATGTTAAAGCCGTATTACACCAGATGCAAAGCTTTTGTGCAAAAGTTCATTCCGGCGAATGGAAAGGCTTTACCGGAAAAGAAATAAAATACATTGTAAACATAGGCATTGGCGGCAGCGACCTGGGACCGGTGATGGTTACGGAAGCATTAAAACCTTATTGGGTACACGGTATTGAAACCTATTTTGTAAGCAATGTTGACGGAACACATATTGCTGAAACACTGAAGAAGGTAAATGCTGAAGAAACCCTGTTTTTGATCGCCTCCAAAACTTTTACCACATTGGAAACCATGACCAATGCGCATACGGCAAGGCAATGGTTTTTAAAGGAAGCAATAGATGAAGCCCACGTAGCCAAACATTTTGTAGCATTAAGCACCAATGAAGCGGATGTAGTAAAATTTGGAATCGCGGCGGAAAACATGTTCGTGTTTTGGGATTGGGTTGGGGGCAGGTACAGTTTGTGGAGCGCTATCGGATTATCAATAGCGCTAACTATCGGCTATAACAATTTTGAGGAGCTGTTAAAAGGCGCACACCAGGCAGACATACATTTTTCAACTGTTTCTTTTGAAAAAAACATACCGGTAATCATGGGCTTGCTTGGAATCTGGTATATCAATTTTTACGGTACCACTACCGAGGCGATATTGCCTTATGATCAATACCTGCACCGCTTTGCGGCATATTTTCAACAGGGTAATATGGAAAGCAATGGCAAATATATTGACCGGAATGAACAGAATGTAAACTACGCCACCGGGCCTGTCATCTGGGGCGAACCTGGTACCAATGGCCAGCATGCTTTTTATCAATTGCTACACCAGGGTACGCAGGTGGTTCCCTGTGATTTTATAGCGCCGGCCATTTCACACAATCCCATTGGCAACCATCACCAAATACTGCTGAGCAATTTTTTTGCACAAACGGAGGCCTTAATGAACGGAGCAGGTAATGAAAACCCATTCAGGGTGTTTAAAGGCAACCGGCCCACCAATTCTTTTCTCGTAAATCAAATCACCCCTTTTACATTAGGCGGACTGATCGCTTATTATGAACATAAAATATTCGTGCAGGGAGTTATCTGGAATATTTACAGCTTCGACCAATGGGGGGTTGAACTGGGCAAAGTACTGGCGAATAAAATTTTACCCGAATTGAAAACTGATGAACCGGTCAATACACATGATTCATCTACCAACGGACTGATGAATACCTATAAGGAAATGAAAAAATAAAATCATATTTTTTTTGTAAATTGGCAAATCAAATAAAACAATAATATCATGAAAGCATTTTATTTCGCAGTGGCCGGGTTTTGTTTTACGATAACAGGCTATTCACAAACAAATGATACTATTGTAAAAATAATACCCCGTGGATACGAAGATAAATCGCCACTTTTATCACCAGGATCAAAATTGATGGGTGAAAACAAGATTGGAAAAGTATATAGTTTACGGCTTGATAATATGCAATGCCTGGTTGCAGATCTAAAAAACACAATTCCTATCCCAACAAAAAAATTATATCCCTGCGATTCGAAAATGGTCAAGAGAATTCCTTAGTGAATGCTATAAAAATTATACTACAAAATAATAGGCTTTAACCCCTCAATCGTCAAAAGGCGATATCATTTATATAAAAGGATTAAGCTGTAGCTAAACGTTAACCAGGGTACATTTACCGGGTTGTCCCCAAAAAAAAC
>JANOTW010000059.1:0-7927 GCA_031416575.1 Ferruginibacter sp. | reverse complement strand
CACAGCACAAAGCCAAAGACTTCAACACGCTATTGTTCAACCACTGGTTGCCCGGCGGGGATGAATTTTTCTTTTATACTGCGCAAGGGTTAAAAAAGTGAGTTACGGTTTTGTTGTCCAAACGAAGAAGCAGCCATGGGCATCATCGTTGCGTCGCCCTCTTGTACTTAATACCATTGGGGATCTTTAATTGCGTTATAAATTAAAATACAGATTGAATTTTAAGATTATCAGCCAAATTAAATTCACTGTTTTACCCCTTGCGCAGTATACCAAGAAATTCTCTTATCTAAACTTTAAACCATTTTGCAAAAAATAAAACGGAAAACTCGGGAATCTTTATAATGAGCATTAAAAAAAATATTCGCCTCAATAATATTTGAGCTTCATTTAAAATAATTATCCATTTTATATCTTCTGAATCTCCAGATAATTCTATCCTTCCATTTTGCCTGATATATTTAACAGGGGGTGTTATTTTTTGCTTCATAAAGTAAAGTTGAAGCAATAAATTCTTAGTTGTTGGAACAAGTAAAGGGTTCTTTTTATGAATTTTGTATCAACTGAATATCAGCAACTTAGTCATTATTTAATTTGATGCCAGTACTTTACTTGTTCTTTTATAAATTGCTCATCCAAATAAGGATTTTCAAAAAAAGATGCTTCAAGTAGAAGTTGCCCAATTATTGAATAATATTTTTCTGAAGGTTGAAGTTCATTGTCTGAAGGAGGTGCTTCGCAAAGCAAAAACTGATAACATTCCCTACAGAACTTTGGTAAAAAACGATTAAAAGGCTGGTGCAATTTTCCGGTCGTTACAAGGCGAAAAGATCCCTGCTGTCTTCCCAGCACTACTTGGGATTCGTAAAAATCATTTTCAAATTCCAAGTTATGATTTTGATAATATTCCTTCAATGCATTTTCCAATAAATGCAAGGATAGGTTTTCACTGAATGAACACTTATCTCCACTTGATAATTTTAAATTGACTTCCTCAAAAGATTCCTCGTTTTCAAAACTTCTCATCAATGTTTTCCATGAATGATAATCTTTATTACTGTTAACTTCATTATTTATTAATGCCTCGAACTGGTGTCCAATTTTAAAATGCCAATCTTTTAGGCAACAAAAAATATGAACAACAGAAGGCAATAAATGATTGATATCAAAAATATGTGTAATTGTTCCTGCAATAGTAAGTTCGTATTCGGAGTAAACGGGATTTATGCTATTAATAAAATTTGCGTCAAAATATTTGAGAAGATTACTAAAGTCTGAATTCAAGTCTTTTGCAGCAAAATGAGTTTGTGTGTATTTTAATTCCTTCCTTTTATTTTCAGTTCTTATCTGCTGCTTGATATTTTTCTTATCCTCTTCTAATTCGAAATCATACTTACTACCTTTTTTGTCATAGAACTTAATATGGGCAAAATCCAAAATTCCTGCAATAGCATACATTTCCGCATCGGTCGTTTTTTTAATACCATAATCATAAAAGTTTATTCCTTTAAAGAAGTTATGCAGCGATTTAATGACTTTACTTCGGAATTCTTTTGGCAGTTGATTTTCGGAAATTGCAGAAGTGGAATTTTGTAATTGCTTTTCCCAATTTCTAAGTCTTCCTCTATTATAATATTCTTTAGTTGCTTTAGTTATAGTTGATATTAGTGAGGGATCATTAAGTTTTATGGAATTTTCTTTTCGATTTGTATAATGAAAAGTAATATAATTTAGTTCAGCACCTGGCATCAGATTGTGATTCTGAGTATCAGACCATTTATGTTCAGATAACTTTAGTACTTCAATTAGTTTTTTTACCTCAGTTGGATAATTTCTAATTTCTTTAATCTGATCTTTCTGTTCGTTAAATTCGATATCCTGAATATATATGCCTTCTATTTTTGCAATTATGTATAAAATAAAATCTTCATGTTCCTTCAATCCATTTTCCAGAAAAAATTTTCGTATTTTTTCAAGTTTATCTTTTTCTAAAACTATCTTGAAAATATCAATTTTTAATGGATTTGCTTTTTCAACAAAATAGTTTGAGAAAAGTGATAGAAAATATTTGTTAAGGTAATTTTCATATCTATCTCTGCTAGAGTATGATTGTATAGTGACTGGTAATGGAATTTCAAAAAGCTTATGTTCAGCCAAAATTAACTTTGGTAAATCAGTACGTGGATTCTCAATTAAAGCAAGATCTTTTTCAAAGTCAACCTCATAATAGAAGCCATCACTATGTTTAAAGTGAAATACATGAGTCCATCTTGAGGAACGCATTTCATTGATAATTTGTGTGGACGTATCAATGAAAACAGCATCTCCTTTATGATCTCTTTTTATCGTATTCATGATTTTCCTCTTTTTATATTTAAGATAACTTTCTTCTTTTCACTCTCCAATTTGCGCTGTAGTTTCTTTACATCTTCGTAGGCTGGTAACTGCTCTGGTTTAACGCCGCGTTCTACCAGCATTTTTCGTACAGCGTTGTTGTTGTCAATATGCTCTTTGCTGATAATGGGTTCGCCTTTCAAATCCTTTTCTGTTACATTGTGGCTGGTTAACTCAGTTGCAAAATCTTTTGCTTTAATGGTAAGCGTTGGTAAAAAATCAGCCAGTGGCCTGTTGGCAGGTACCGCTAATTTGTTTTTCATATCAATGGTACTAAAACCGCCAAATAACGCCGCATCAACTTTGGAGCGGATGATGGCAAATCCTTTTTCATCAACACCCCGTTCATATATAATACCTGATAATTTCTTTTCCGATCTGGATAGTTTCTCTCTTGCGGTGACCCTGGCAATATCTAATAAGCGTTGCTCAATAATTTCCTGCTTACGTGTTTGTACGGCAAAATAAGTTTGGGCGAATGCAATGGCTTGTTTGGAGGCATCGCCATTTTGAGCAATTAAGTAACAGGCATAACGGGTAAGGGCGATATCTTCAATTTTCCGTTTAGCGCCTTTTGCCAGGTCTATCATTTTCGTGAAGTCACGAAAATGATCGCTGACTTTCTCACCGGCATTTTCACAAACCTTTCTTGCTTTATCTATTGCATTGGCAAAGTTCTCCCATCGCGAGTATCCTAATATAGGCTGCAACTCCCTTGCACTCCAGCATTCAATGCCTTTGTAATCATAACTAGCCTGTTCAAACTGTTGAAATAATTCGGTGATTAATTCCTTTTTCATACTTCTTTTATTTAAGCTTTTCCAAGATAAACAATCAAAAATATATTTAGCTAACTATTTTAGTACCCACTATTGCAGTAAGGTTGGGTGCAATTCAAATTTTCGCTGGCTGTTGGGACACCAGCCAGGGGCAGCCAGCTAGTGGTCGGTGTCCCACAGACCACGGCCTTAATAAGTGGAGCGAAAATTTGAAATACACCCGTAAGGTTTTACCATTGTAGTAATACTCTCTATTAATTATCATAATTCAACTAACTCAGTTGTAATCGGTGGATCTTACACAAGGCAACTGCGATTTGTTTATTTCAGCAATAATGGCGAATGTTTCATTAATCAAACAAACCGTAACTGGCGCCTTTGGTTTCTTTACGTTGTGATTTTTTAAAGGTTTGATTTTCGGCGCCACCGGGAAGTTGTGGTTGCCTTCCTGCAAATAAATCTTCTATGGTGATGATCTGTATTTTATCCATTGGAAACTCTGCCCCATCCATTTTTACATGTCCGGCATCTTTGGCGCATTTTATCATTTCCCTGGTTACGTTTTCGGCGAAGCAAACAAAAATACCAATGGTGGCCTTTTGTGTTTCTATCACATGCACAAACTCACGTAAATTTTTTACGGTAAGTTTGCCACTTTTAGTTTCTATTAAGGCAAAATGTTTTTTCTTGTTGTTATCATAAAAAGTTAGATAACCATCATAACCGCCATCGGCTGTTTTCTTTTCGTTTACCACACCATTCAACATTACTTCTATTGCCCAATCCTGAAAGCCAATACGGCCACCTTCTATATTTTGTGCCAGCTCTTTGGCGCTGCCAATATCTTTGGGCATGCCATGTAGTTTTAAATTACTCTCTATACCTCTTCCGTATGTTTCAACCAAACGTTTTTTTATTAAACGCACTGCCAAATGACTGATGTCTGCCCCGATCCATTTTCGATTTAATTTTTGAGCAGCCGCAATGGTGGTACCGCAACCACAAAAGAAATCGGCAACTATGTCACCTTCGTTGCTGCTTGCTTTAATGATGCGTTCTAATAATGCTTCTGGTTTTTGTGTAGGATAGCCAAGGGATTCCGCAGAAGTATTGCCAACTCTTGAAATATCTTCCCACCAATCATTTAATGATTTACCTTTTAAATCATCAAAAAACACCTTCAACCCATCCATCCTTGGGGCACCATCTATTCTTTTCAAAATTCTTCCTTCATTCCACCATTGCTCAAGTTGCTCAAAAGAAGCACCCCAACTTCTGTTTGCAGGCGGCTTAACGCCTCTCCATTCAAATTGACGATTAGGATTTGCAGAGCTAAATGTTAAATTTTCGGCTTTATATAGTTTGCCCTTCTCATCTTCCTTAAATCTGGAAAGTTGCTCTTTTGAATATTCTGTAAACTGTTCATTCCAAGTATATTTTGAGGATTTAGCATAGAAAAAAATTACATCATGAACTCTTCCGAAGTATTTTGACTTCATATTGTGTGCATTGGTTCTTTGCCAAACAATTTCATTTCTAAAATTCTTTCCACCAAAAATTATATCACACATCAATTTTAAATAATGGCTCATGGTTGGGTCGCAATGCATATAAAAGCTGCCTGTATCCTTTAATAATTTGTGCATGTAAAAGATGCGGATGGCCATGGTGGTTAAATAAGCCGTTGCGCTATCGCTAATGCTTTTTAAATTATGAAACATATTCAGCATTTGATACAGGTCTTTATGCAGTTCTGCTATTTCATTCAAGGTATCTACATAGCTGTAGTTGCTCCAGGTATCGCTGAAAGCTTGCTTTTGTGCATTGGCATCTTTCATGTCAATGCTCTCAAATAATACATTGTAGTTGCGTTTGCTGTTAAACGGGGGGTCAATATAAATGAGGTCAATAAAGGGTTGCGGATGTTGTTCCTTTAATTTTTTTAACACATCCAGGCAGTCGCCGAAATGAAGATGATTCATGTAATGGGTTTGTGAGTTTAACCCACACAAATTAATGATTTAATTTTAGATGCAGATAACGTAGAGACAAGGCATGCCTTGTCTCTACGTTGCAGATCACATAACACAATTAAAGTTCCACATTGGTATGACGTACAAGAGTGCGACGCAACTATGCCGCCATGAAATACTTGAGCCCGGACAACAAAAAAAAACCCGTACTTGCGCACGGGGTTGTTATTATTTAAAAAAAATTGCAATGATTAATCATCCGATTTCTGCTTTCCTTTTTGCTTGGCTATCACTTCCTCCGCTATATTATTCGGCGCAGGATTGTAATGGCTGAACTCCATCGTGGAAGTAGCACGGCCACTTGACAATGAACGCAACTGCGTAACATAACCAAACATTTCGCTTAATGGCACCCTGGCTTTTATCACCTGTACGCCATGTTTGCTATCCATGCCATCCAGCATACCCCGACGGCGGTTAAGGTCGCCCGTTACATCGCCCATGTATTGATCCGGCGTTAACACTTCCACCTTCATGATGGGCTCCAGCAAAACCGGTTTCGCTTTACGGCCAGCCTCCCGGTAGCCTTGCTTGGCGCACAATTCAAAACTCATCGCATCACTATCCACCTGGTGAAAACTGCCATCAAACACGCGTACTTTCATGCTCTCCATCGGATAGCTGGCCAATACACCTGTTGTCATGGCGGTTTCAAAACCTTTCTGAATAGCGGGAACAAATTCTTTGGGGATGCTGCCACCAAACAGTCCATTTACAAACTGGAAATGTCCTTTACCTTCTTTCAAAAACTCTTCATCCGCAGGCCCGATCTCAAATACGATATCGGCGAATTTACCACGGCCACCCGTTTGCTTTTTCAACGTCTCCCGATGCTGGATCGTGTTCTGGAACGCTTCTTTATAAGCCACCTGCGGCGCACCCTGGTTGATCTCTACTTTAAATTCACGGCGCATACGGTCCACGATAATCTCCAAATGCAACTCGCCCATTCCACTCAAAATGGTTTGGCCGGTTTCATCGTCTGTCTTTACACGTAATGTTGGATCTTCTTCCACTAATTTGGCAATCGCCATACCCATTCTATCAACGTCCACCTGTGTTTTAGGCTCTACAGCTACAGAGATCACCGGCTCGGGGAAAGTCATTGCTTCCAAAACGATCGGATGATCTTCATTACACAACGTATCACCGGTTTTAATATCTTTAAATCCTACCGCTGCGCCAATATCACCTGCTTCAATAAAGTCAACCGGATTTTGCTTGTTGGCATGCATCTGCATGATGCGGCTGATACGCTCATTCTTGCCGGTACGGGTATTCAGTACATAACTACCACTGTTCAATCTTCCTGAATAGGCCCGGAAGAACGCCAGGCGCCCTACAAAAGGATCGGTCATGATCTTAAACGCCAATGCGCTGAATGGTTCTTTTGGATCACAATGACGGAAAATTTCTTCGCCTGTATCAGGATTGATCCCTTTTACCGCTTCTATATCCATTGGTCCGGGTAAATAACGAACGATGGCATCCAATGCGGTTTGTACACCTTTGTTTTTGAAAGATGAACCACACATCATCGGGATAATGCTGATATCGATGGTTGCTTTACGGATGGCTGCATGAATTTCATCTTCGGTAATCGTATTAGGATCATCAAAAAACTTCTCCAATAAATTTTCATCGTAATCAGCAACGGCTTCAATTAAATGTTGTCTCCACTCGTTCACTTCTTCTATCATATCTTCCGGAATAGGTACTTCATTGTAAGTCATACCAAGTCCCGCTTCGTCCCACACCATGGCTTTCATGGTAACAAGGTCCACCACGCCTATGAAATTATCTTCAGCGCCGATCGGCAATTGCAAAGGCACGGCTTTGGCACCCAGCATTTCTTTGATCTGTTTTACAACATTCAGGAAATCGGCGCCTGCACGGTCCATTTTATTGACAAAACCTACCCGTGGTACTTTGTATTTATTAGCCTGGCGCCAAACAGTTTCGCTCTGCGGTTCTACGCCGGATACTGCGCAAAACAATGCCAGTAAACCATCCAGTACACGCAGCGAACGTTCTACTTCTACCGTAAAATCCACGTGGCCTGGCGTATCAATAATATTGAATTTATATTGCTTTGTATCTGGTGTTTTTTTGTTTTGCACCATTGGGAAGTTCCAAAAGCAGGTAGTGGCGGCACTTGTAATAGTGATCCCCCTTTCCTGCTCCTGCGCCATCCAGTCCATGGTAGCGGCGCCATCATGCACCTCACCAATTTTATGGTTCACCCCCGTGTAATATAGTATTCGTTCGGTGGTAGTGGTTTTGCCGGCATCAATATGAGCCGCGATACCAAAATTTCGTTGATAACGTAAATCTGCCATTGTTGTATAATTAAAAATTAGGAATTAAAAATTAAGAATTTGTTATGCTCAAAAGTTTAAGCCGTTTCTGGTTAAGGCTTTTGAGTGTTGTTTTAAAATATTTTTGTACCAGGCTTCTGAATTTCAATTAAGCTTCATTGGCAGGCCCTCCCGATCTTTTATCGGGATCGCACTCTTGTACATTGTATCTATGTGGAACTTTACCCACGTTTTGTTATGCGCTGGCGTACCCGTAAGTATTGGGCTGCTTTGATATGATTATTTTACTCTCATGGTATGCTAAATAAATTGCAGCTACAACCAAAACTTCTTTATTTGCTGAACTTTTTAGCGCCGCAAAGGTAGGGGGATTTACTGGAATTACAAACACATGTCGAATATG
>JANOTW010000058.1:0-3664 GCA_031416575.1 Ferruginibacter sp. | reverse complement strand
ACCTCCCCTTTTAGGGGCCGGGGGTTAAACAGGGATTTGAAATAACGTTAATATATAACGTAATTAAAGATTCTCAAGGGGAGCAGCCCCCCTGCCCCCCGAAGGGGGGTTCTTGGAGTATTCCAAGCGGATATTTTTCTTGAAATGGAGTGTGATAGAAAAGATATAAGCAAGTAAATGAGCTGGCCGCAGACCTCATCTTTTAGGGGCCGGGGGTTAAACAGGGATTTGAAATAACGTTAATATATAACGTAATTAAATATCCCTAATGGTTTGCATTTCAGGAAACCTATTCAATTAGAATACCCTAAGAACCCCCCTTCGGGGGCAGGGGGGCTGTTTCGCTAATTAAAACATAATTAAAGATCCCCAAAGGTATTCGGTACAAGAGGGCGATGCAACGATGCTGCCATGAAAAACAAATGTTTGGACAAAAATTTTTTTAACAAAACGCAATCCCCGCAACTCTCCGTTAGCTAACGGGGATGGGGGTGGATGCAAAATTAATTGTATGAGTGTACTAGAAAATTTTACCGGTAAGTTTAAAGAGTTCGGCCCTACTTCGTGGAGCATCAAAAATAAAACCTCTATTTATTTGCTGATGTTGTTTATTACATTGGCCGGCGTATATCAGTTTGTAACCTTGCCCAAGGAGCAGTTTCCGGATATTGTAATTCCTACCATTTACGTACAAACGATTTATGTGGGTAACTCGCCCAGGGATATTGAGAACCTGGTAAGCAAGCCAATTGAAAAACAGATAAAGGGTATTACGGGCGCCAAGATAAACAAAGTGACCAGTAGCTCCCAGCAGGATTATTCGGCCATTACCGTAGAGTTTAATACGGATGTAAAAACGGATATAGCGCTTCAAAAAGTGAAAGACGCCATTGACAAGGCGAAGAAAGACCTGCCAACCGACCTTACGCAGGAGCCTACGGCTTTGGAAGTTAGCTTTAGCGAACTACCCATCATGTATGTAAATGTGAGTGGGAATTACGACCTGGTGCGGTTATCAAATTATGCGCAAGACCTGAAAGATAAACTGGAGGAAATGACGCAACTGAACAGGGTGGAAATGGTGGGTGCACCTGAAAGGGAATTTCAAATAAATGTAGATAACTACCGCATGCAGGCCGCCAATATTACCTACGATGATATTGCCAACGCCATAAGCAGGGAAAATTTAGATATTAGCGGAGGCTTGCTGGATGTAGGCAGTATGAAAAGAAACCTGCAGTTGAAGGGGCAGTTTAAAACAGCCTTTGATATAGAAAAAGTATTGGTTAGAAACACCAGCGGCTTCCCTATTTATTTAAAAGATATCGCTGTTGTTAAAGACACCATCAAAGACAGGGAAAGTTTTGCACGCCTGGACGGGCAAAATGTTATTACGCTCAACATCATTAAACGTGCGGGGGAAAACCTGATTGAAACCAGCGATGGCGTAAAAGCGGTTGTAAAGGAAATGCTGGCATCGCAGTTTCCCAAAGACCTGGCCGTAGTGATTACCGGTGACCAAAGCCAAAAAACCAGGACCTCTTTTCACGACCTGGTAAACTCCATTGTTATTGGTTTTATACTGGTGCTGATTATCCTGATGTTTTTCATGGGTGTTACCAATGCTTTCTTTGTAGCACTGAGTGTGCCGCTTAGCATGTTTGTGGCATTTATGTTTTTGCCTGCCGCCGATCTGATTGTGGGTACGCATGTTACTTTAAATTTCATTGTATTGTTCGCCTTGCTTTTCGGGCTGGGGATCATTGTGGACGATGCCATTGTGGTAATAGAAAATACGCACCGGATCTTTATAGAGGGCAGGGGAAAGATAAATGCGCAAAAGAGCGCTATGATGGCGGCGGGGGAAGTATGGATACCGGTATTGGCCGGTACGCTTACTACTTTAGCGCCGTTTGTCCCGTTGCTTTTTTGGCCGGGTATTATTGGTAAATTCATGATTTACCTGCCTACCATGCTCATCTTTACTTTATCGGCTTCGCTGATAGTAGCTTTTATAATGAACCCTGTTTTTGCGGTTGATTTCATGAACCACCCCGAAGGCGAAGCGCAAAAGAAAAGCGCCATTTTCAGGAAACCCTTTTTCTGGGTGATCGTTGGTGTGGGTATTGTTTTTAATATTGCCGGAATGGTTCAGAATGCTTCGGCAACGGAAATCGTAACCGGCACTGATGTGGTAAACCAGGGCGGTATTTATCATTTCTTTGGTAATTTATTATTGTTTTTCGCCGCCCTGGTGGTGTTTAACAAATACGTGCTGGACGGCGCTATTCATGCATTTCAAAACAATGCCCTGCCCTGGATAATGAACCATTACGAAAATTTATTAAGATGGGCGTTAAAAGGCTGGAGGCCTGTTTACCTTTTACTGGCAACCATTGCTTTGTTTTTCCTGTCCCTGGCTTTCTTTGTCATGCGTAAAGTACCGGTAGTATTTTTTCCACAGGGCGACCCCAATTTTATTTTCGTGTATTTAAAATTGCCGGTAGGTACATCGGTAGCATATACCGATTCAATCACGCATATATTGGAAAACAGGGTAAACAAAGTATTGGGAATTACGGATACCAAAAAGAACCCGATGGTGGAAAGTGTGATCACCAACATAGCCATTGGCGCAGGTGATCCGCAATCGGGCGACAGAAGTACCCGCAGTGAATTAGGCAGGATACAGGTTTCATTTGTGGAATTTGAAAAACGGAAGGGAAATTCCACCAGGCCATTTTTGGATTCAATAAGGAATGTGCTGAAAGGAATTCCGGGAAGTGAGATTTCCGTTGCGCAGGAACAAGGCGGCCCACCTACTGATCCACCGGTTAATATTGAAGTAGCCAGCGAAGAATTTGATGACCTGATAAAGACGGCAGTAAGATTAAAAAATTATTTGGATTCCATCAATACTTCAGGAGTGGAAGAATTGAAAATGGATGTTGATCTTAACAATCCCGAGATAACATTAACGGTTGACCGGGAAAGGGCATTGATAGCAGGTGTTAGCAGTGCGCAAATAGGATTGCAGTTACGAACAGCGCTGTTTGGTAAAGAAGCCTCCAAAATAAAGGATGGGGAAGACGAATATAAAATTCAGATACGAAACGAAAAAATGCAGCGCAACAGCCTGAGCGACTTGCTGGACATGGAAATCGTTTTCAGGGATATGGCTTCGGGCGGACAGGTAAAACGTGTACCTATCAGCAGTATTGTAAAAGTGGACCTGACCAGTACATTGGGTAGCGTGAAAAGAAAAAATCAAAAGCGGGTAATTACGTTGCGTTCAAATGTATTGTCCGGCTATACGCCTACCGAAGTAAATGCTGAATTGACGAAGCATATTGAAGCTTTTAAAATGAAACCTGACGGCGTAAATATCAAACAAACCGGAGAGGGGGAACAACAGGCGGAGACAGGCGCCTTTTTAATGAAGGCGTTGGTAATTGCTTTATTGCTGATACTTTTTATACTTGTATTGCAGTTCAACTCGGTCAGTAAATCGGTCATTATTCTTACCGAAATCATCTTTAGTGTAATTGGCGTGTTATTGGGTTTTGCCATCACCAAAATGACGGTATCGGTAGTAATGACGGGTATTGGTATTGTAGGGCTGGCGGGCATAGTGGTAAAGAATGGGATATTGGTAATTGAATTC
>JANOTW010000057.1:0-3982 GCA_031416575.1 Ferruginibacter sp. | reverse complement strand
ACAATTTTTTATTACCAGCTACCGCTTGATCCGCCACCGCCAAAACTACCGCCGCCAAAACCTCCAAAGCCCCCGGAACTTCCGCCGCCACCGCCAAAACCTCCGCCGCCCCTGCCCGCACTGCCAAGAAGGGTACCCAGTATAAATGGCATGGCTCCCCGGCTGCTCATAAAGGAGCCGCCACTGCCACCGCCACGGCCACTAAGCGCTAAAAACACAATAACAATAATTATGATGAAAATTATTTTACCAATACCAAAAGACCGTCCTTTTTTATTATAGTTCGCGGGAGCTTTAAATTCACCTTGTGTAGCCTGTATGATAGCATCCGTACCCTCATCTATGCCGCGATAATAATCGTTGCCTTTAAAATTGGGGACAATTATATTTTTGATTATTTGCTGGGCGGTTAAATCAGGTATTGATTTTTCCAGGCCATAACCAGGGGAGATATTTAATTTTCTATCCTCCACCGAAATTAATAACACTACGCCATTGTTATTTTTTTTTCCGCCCACCCCCCAGCTTCTTCCAATCTCAATAGCGGCGTCTGCTACATCCATTCCATCCAAATGGGGCACAATCACTACTGTTACCTGGTTTGAAGTGCTGTCATCAAACTGGTAGAGTTTGTTTTCAAGCGCTTGCTTTTGATCGGCGGTTAATATGCTGGCATAATCATTTACCAGCTTTGGTGGATTGGGAGGCGTTTTAATCACCTGTTGCATTGAAAAATTTTGTTCCTGCTGTGCAAAAGAAACAATGGTAGTAAAAACTAACAGTATGATGTAGGTGATTTTTTTCATGCCACTATCCCCGCCGCTGCGGGAAAAAATTGTTTAGTATTTTTTAATAGGTGTTTACAACAAAATTTTTAAATGATAACCAACGCCGGTTTTCTTATTTACCAAATATCATATCATCCGGCAATTCATTTTTATCGGTATGTGCTTCATAAGGAAATGTTTCCTTCAGTGTTTCACCAATTTGTAAAATACATTGTTCTATTCCAATACCGATATGTTGATCTTTAAATTCCGCTATCATATTTTTAACCGCATTTTTCCAATATTCCGCACCTACTTTATTGTGTATGCCTTCGTCCCCGAATAATGCCAGCTCATGGTCTTTCATCGCGATATACAGCAGCACGGCGTTCCGGTGCGCCGTATTTTGCATTTTAAATTGAAAGAAAATTTCCACAGCCCGCTCCAGCGGATCCATAAAAGGATTTTTGCTTTCCACATAGATCCTGATCTCCCCGCTTGTTTCTTTTTCCGCAATACGGATAGCTTCTATTATCCGTACCTGGTCCTGCCCGGAAAAAAATGCTTTCTTTTTAAAAAATGGAAATATGCCCACGGTAGTTAATTAAATTTTATTTCTACTGATTTATCCGCACCTGTGCCTGATTGAAAACCTTCCTTTGGTTGAAAACCAAAAACACGAGCTACAATTTTTGTTGGAAAACTTTTCACGGAACTGTTATAACCGGCTATTGCTCCATTAAAGTCTTTACGGGCTATTTTTATCCTGCGTTCCGTTCCTTCCAGTTGGGTTTGTAATCCTTCAAAAGCCGCTGTGCCTTTCAACGCCGGATATTTTTCAACCGCTATTACCAACCTGTTGGTAGCCGTTGCCAACTCATCCTGTGCTGCAACCTGCTGATTGTATTTTTCGGCAGATACATCACCTGGCGAAATATTAACCGAGGTAGCTTTGGCTCTTGCTTCTGTAATTTTTATCAGCGTGGTTTGCTCAAAATCCGCCTGGCCTTTCACCACGTTTACTACGTTGGGAATAAAATCAATTCTTCGCTGATAGGAATTCTGTACTTCATTCCATTGTAGTTTTACTTTTTCTTCCTTGTTCACCAGTGAATTAAAAGTAACCATCACATACACTCCTAAAAGGATAATTATTCCTCCGGCGATATAACCCGAATAGCGTTTATTGTTCATGCTATTATTGCTTAAAATTTAACTTCGGGAGCTTTCTCCGCACCGGCATCCGCCTTAAAACCTTCTTTTTGTTTAAAGCCAAAAAGGCCACCTAAAATATTCATTGGAAAAGACCTTACTTTGGTATTGTACACATTGATCTCGTCATTGAAAACTTTTCGGGAATTTTTGATGCCGTTTTCAATACCTTCCAACTGGCCCTGTAATTTGGTGAAGTTTTCCGTAGCTTTTAAAGTAGGGTAAGCTTCTACGGTAGCCAATAAACGGCTCAGCGAACCACTTAACTGGCCTTGTGCGGCCTGAAATTCCGCGATTTTTTCCGGGGTAAGGTTGTCTGCATTTATGTTTACACTGGTTGCCTTTGCCCTTGCTTCCACCACATCGGTTAATGTTTTTTGTTCAAAATTGGCGGCGCCTTTTACAGTGTTCACTAAATTACCAACTAAGTCAGACCGGTTCTGGTATTCCGTCTGTACATTGTTCCATGCTTTTTTTACAGATTCATCCTGCTTTACCAGGCCATTGTATCCGTTGCATCCCAGGAAGCCGACAATTACCACGATCGCTAATATTATTAATAATCCTGTACTTTTCATATTTGTTAGGTTTTATTTATGTGAGTTTAAATTTAAAAAAAATTGTAACATTCCTTCACATTATCAATGGTCTTCATCCATTATTGTTCATTCGGATTTTGGGCGTATGTTTCTTATGGGCCTAAATATAGATTACAAATTTAAAAGGATGAGGCCATTAATACCATTTTTTATTTTATTCTTTTATGGCCGCTATTCCCGGCAATACCTTTCCTTCAAAATATTCCAGCATTGCACCGCCACCAGTACTAACATAGCTCACCTTACCGGCCAGGTTAAATTTATTAACCGCCGCCACACTATCTCCACCACCTACAAGGCTAAACGCACCTTTAGCGGTAGCCGATGCCACAGCAAGAGCAATTGATTTAGTACCGTTTTGGAATTTCTCCATTTCAAAAACACCCATCGGGCCATTCCATAAAATGGTTCTTGAATTATTGATCACTTCACTAAAGACGCCCACCGCTTTAGGGCCGATATCCAAACCCAGCCAGCCATCAGGAATAGCATCGCTGGCACGAATTTCCGTATTTGCGGCTGCATCAAATTTATCCGCTATAACAGAATCTTCGGGTAAATGAATGCTTACATTTTTTTGTTTCGCCTTTTCTAAAATATCAAGGGCTGTTTGCAGGCGGTCATCTTCACAAAGTGAATTGCCGATCTTGCCGCCCCTGGCTTTTAAAAAAGTATATGCCATTCCTCCACCAATAATGATGTCGGTTGCTCTTTCCAATAAATTTTCTATGATTAAAATTTTGTCCGAAACTTTGGCCCCGCCAATGATTGCCGTGAATGGCTTTTCGGCCTGGTGCAATACTTTTTCAGCGCTGATCACTTCGCCTTCCATTAATAACCCAAACATTTTCTTATCTGTCCCGAAATATTTCGCTATCACTGAAGTAGATGCGTGTGCCCGGTGTGCTGTGCCAAATGCATCATTCACATACACATCACCCAGCTTACTTAATTTTTCAGCAAAGGCTTCATCCCCTTTTTCTTCTTCTTTGTAAAAACGAAGGTTTTCCAACAACAACACTTCGCCGGGCTTCAACATATTGGCCATAGAGTTGGCCTGCTCCCCGATGCAATCATCGGCGAAGAATACGTTGATGGAAGATGGTTGTTCGTTGCTTGTTGCTTGTTGTTCGTTTACCGGGGATTGATTAAGTAAATCGTGCAAATGATTTACCAGGTGCCTGAGAGAATATTTGTCGGCAGGGCCATCTTTTGGCCGCCCGAAATGGCTCATTAAGATAACACTGCCTTCATCCGCCAATATTTTTTTTATAGTAGGAATGGTAGCTGTCATCCTGTTATCATCCGTAATGTTAAAGCTGGCATCCAGCGGAACGTTGAAGTCAACGCGTACTAAAGCTTTTAAGCCTTTAAAGTTGTAGTCGGAAAATTTGCTCATGATGG
>JANOTW010000056.1:0-43037 GCA_031416575.1 Ferruginibacter sp. | reverse complement strand
GATAGATGGAGTAAGAATGAACAATGCCATTTACAGAAGCGGGCATTTACAAAATGTAATTACTTTAGATCAAAACAGCCTTAGCCGGGTGGAAGTAATGTATGGCCCGTCATCCACCATCTATGGTAGTGATGCCCTGGGTGGGATCATTCATTTAATTACAAAATCACCTATACTATCAGGGGATAAAAAATTTATTACTTCCGGCACCGCATTTACCAGGTATAGTTCTGCAAATAAAGAAAAAACCATTCATGCGGATGTGAGCCTGGGGGGCAAAAAATTTGCCTGGTTCCAGGGATATAATTTGAGTGATTTTGGCGATACGAAGATGGGGGATAATTATTCGGATAAATACCCTGATTTTGGAAGAAGAAGCATTTATGCAGGAAAGATAAATGGCCTTGATACGATACTGATAAATCCTGATGACAGGGTGCAAAAATATTCAGGATACAAGCAATGGGACATTACGCAAAAAATTTTATTTAAACAAAATGCAAACCTCTCCCATACATTAAACCTGCAATTCTCCAATACCAATAATGTGCCCCGGTACGACAGGTTACAGGATACCAGGAACGGCACGTTGCGTTTTGCAGAATGGTATTATGGGCCACAAAAAAGATTGCTTGGGGCCTATGAATTAAATGCTTTAAAGCTTGGCTTTGTTGACGAACTGAAAGCCAATATCAATTTCCAGGATATAGAAGAAAGCCGTCATACACGGGATTTTAAGCGCTATGACCGGTTTGATAGCAGGGTAGAAAAAGTAAAGGTTTTCGGGGCAACCATCAGTGGCCGGAAAGTAAAAGGTAATAATGAATTAACTGTTGGTATGGATGCGCAATTAAACGATGTGAAATCTACCGCATCAAGAAAAAACCTGAATACCGGTTCAGTTAGCGGTTTAGATACCCGTTACCCCGATGGCAAAAATAAAATGGACTATTTCGGCATTTATGCCCAGCATGTTTATAAATTCAGGAATAAAAAGCTGGTTTTAAATGACGGCTTAAGAATACAGGCTGTTAGCCTGAAAAGCAATATAAAAGACAATTCATTTTTTCATTTGCCTGATACTGCTGTACGTCAAAATTACGCTGTTGTAAACGGAAACATTGGCATTGTATATACGCCATATAAAAACACCACTTTAAAAGCCTCGGTTTCTTCCGCCTTTCGGGCACCAAATATTGATGACCTTGCCAAGATTTTCGAGTCCAGTACCTCTGCGAAGCAGGTAGTAATTCCCAATGCAAATTTAAAACCCGAGAATACGTATAATTTAGATTTGACAATCTATCAAAAAATATCGGAACGGGCGATCTTGGAATTTACCGGGTATTACACTTTGTTTGGAAATGCCATAATCAAGGCCCCATTTCAACTAAACGGGCAGGATTCCATTATTTACAACGGAGTTAAAAGCCAGGTGCTGGCCAGTCAAAATGTAAATAAGGCTACACTGTATGGTTTTTCTTTTGGTTTAAATACCGGAATTTATAAAGGATTAATTTTTAGTACCACACTTACTTATAGTTATGGAAGGTTTAAAACGAATGCCGGAAAGCCTTCTGCTATATATGAGAAACAAGTGGATGGCAGCTATCTGCTGGTGCAACGTAATGTTTCATCCAAACCGCTTGACCACATTCCACCGGTGATTGGCAAATCATCTTTTTCTTATCAACTAAAAAAATTCAATACGGAACTATTTTTTTTATACAATGGATGGAAGCGCCTCGACCAGTTCAACTCAGATGGGGAAGATAACGCCCAATACGCTACAGCGGATGGTATGCCTTCATGGCTTACCGTTAATTGGAAGGGGAATATAACCATTGTAAAAAATTTACAGGTACAAGTTGGGATTGAAAATTTGCTGGATAAAAATTACAGGTATTTTGCCTCTGGTTTTTCAGCACCCGGAAGAAATTTTATTGTGGCATTAAGAGCCATTTGGTAAGTTGTTCGATAGCGGTTACAATAAAAAGCGGTCGAATATTTATTTTTGACCCGCTTTTTTTATTAATAAGCAGCAATTAATGTTTGCAAATTGTCTATATTTATAGTGTAATCAAAGCACATATATGACAGAAGAGCTTATGCTGGCCGGATGTCTTACAAACAATGCAGCTTCGCAGGAGGCATTATATAGCCGTTTTAGTCCCCGGATGTTGGGAGTATGTTACCGTTTTGCAAAAAACAGGGAAGATGCGGAAGATATGTTGCAGGAAGGATTTATTAAAGTATTCTCGCAAATACATCAATACAGAAGTGAGGGTGCTTTGGAAGGATGGATAAGAAGAATTGTGGTACACACTTGTATCAATGTACTCAAAAAGAATAAAAAATTCTCGGACAGTGTTGATATAACTTTTGCAGGGGGGATAGGAATAAGAGAAGAAAGCATACCCTCTATTATGCAGGCGAAAGAAGTGGTGGAATGTATCAGGTTATTGCCGGTTGGATATAGAACCGTATTGAACCTATATGCGATTGAAGGGTATTCGCATAAAGAAATCGGGAACATGTTGGATATTGAAGAAAGCACCAGCCGTTCGCAATATACAAGGGCAAAGGCGATGTTGGAAGATGTTTTAGTAAAAAAGAAAATAATTTTAAAGCCACGCGTCAAAGCACCCTTTTTTGGTGCGGCATTGGCTACAAAATAGGATTTAACCAAGCTAACTATGACTAAAAGAAACCTTGTGAAAGATGGACAGAAATTTTTATACTGATGATTTTGAACGATTGCTGAGAGAAAAATCAGACGAATTCAGGTTGTACCCTTCCAAACGTATTTGGCACAGCATCTACAATAATATACACCCCGGACGGAAATGGCCGTCAGTTGCAATGAGTATCACACTGATTACCGCAATTCTATTAATGGGATACCTAAATACTAATAATTCGAATTTAGATACCGTGCCCGGTAATAATACGCTTCAGCAAAAAATAATCGCACAAAAAAAACCTCCTCCATTTGTTTCACAAACACCTACTCAATATGCTGGTAATAAAAACCAGGCAACAGGTACATTGCCATATAATAATAATAGTGCAGCATCAATTAATAATGTAAATACCAAAATCAATAATAAGGTAACCCCTCAATCTTCAACTGTAGCAATTTTGACTGTCCGTCAATCATCCATTTCTGATATTATGGACCCTAATAATGGCCGTGCCAATATCAACAACCCGGCAATAAAAGAAACAATCAATCCTTTTAATACAGGAATCAATTCTTTAATGGGTTTAACCAATGAACTAATTGAAACCGCCGACGATAATGAAACCGTACCTGGTGATGATCATTCCGGAGTTTTAACCGTTATACAAAAAACAGCAATTAGCAATTTAATAGAAAACACAGACATTAATGATTTGGCCATCCAGGATATCAATAAGAAAGTAACTGTTCATATCCAGGGCGGAAATACCGCCGTTGAAAAAAACATTCTATCTGTAAATAAGAAATATTTTATTTCCACTGAAGACAAAGACTGGATTGAAAATTATGCTTTATACAACAGACCTGCTGCCAAAAAATGGGCCAACAAACTAGCATGGCAGATGTATGCAACTCCTTCAGTTGTTTACAGAATATTATACAATGACCCAAATTTTGGTAATACACCTAACACAACACCATTCGCTATTTCACCTGCTAACCTGAATATAAACAATGCTGTATATCAGAGCCCTTCGGTAGGTTTTGAAATTGGAACGGGTATTCAATATTCAATTTTTAAAGGACTAAAATTAAAGGGTGGTTTACAATTAAACTACACACGCTACAATTCCCATGCGTTTCAAAATACGCATCCTGTTGCAACCAAGCTAACCATGAACGATTACAAAACAAATACTTCATACGAAGAATATAGAACAACTCCATATTCCAACAAAAACGGGCTTGAAGCAGCCAGGCTTCACAACGAAACTTTTCAGGTATCCCTACCGATGGGTATGGATATGAAGTTGATGGGCAATGATAATTTGCAATGGAACTTAGGCGTAACTATTCAACCTACTTATGTAGCTGCTGGCAAATCGTATCTGATTTCTTCCGACAGGCGCAATTATGTAAAGGAAACTTCCATGCTCAACAAGTGGAACCTTAATGCGGGATTCGAAACTTTTATAAGCTTTAAAGCCAACGGGTTCACCTGGCAGATAGGCCCGCAATTTCGTACCCAGTTATTTTCAACAAACAGCAAAAAATTCGCTGTAGAAGAAAAGCTCATTAACTATGGATTAAAGTTTGGTGTTTCTAAAACTTTAAAATAATTATTCATCTCAAATAATATTTTTACCGCAATCTTTCTAAGTGCCCTACAAGTACTTCGTTTAAAGTAGCCGCTGCTTCGTACTCTGCAGCGGCTTTTTGTTTCCAACAGCTTTCTATGTATTTTTGGCTAATGAAAACATTTTGCACGATAGCAATTACTATTTTAGTTCTACATAGTTGCACCAATAATAATAAGCAAACCAGCCCTCCTGATGATATCAATGAAAAAAAAACGGATTCATTTTTCCCTGTAACTTCATTCATTAAGGGGCAAATAATTACCCTGGATTCCTTACCTGTAACTCCTTTACAAATAACTACTATTAAAGAAAAAACAGATTCCGCATGGATTCCAATAGCAGCGTTGAAGCCACTTTTTTTACCTTTCCTTACTCCCGAAATTAATGAAACAAAATTTACCAAATATTTTAAGGAAACAAAATTTAACGATCAAACATTAAATGCCATTACTTTTACCTACGATCCTATAAATGCAATTCCCGATTCATTAACATTGCGCCACTGGGATGTGTATGTTGATCCTGAAACAGGCAATGTCATCAAAGTATATATAGTAAAAGAAATAAAAGAGAATAATCAAATATTTACACAGCAACTCACATGGCAAACTGATAAACTGGCTAAAATTTCTACCATCCTTAATAAGCCGGATGGCAATATGGAATTATTAAAAGAAGTAGTTTTTATTTGGGCTTTTACCCCTATTCCCTAAATGGGAATGTCAGCTAATAATATAGGGCTTTATTAGTTTTTTGATTATACTGCGCAAAGGATTAATTAATGATATTTATTTTGCACAATCACCAAATAAAATACGCACAGGAATCAATTTAAAACGTAATTAAAGTTGCCCAATGGTATTAAGTACAAGAGGGCGATGCAAGAATGATCCATATAGCTTCACTGCCCGGACAAAAAATTTTCCTCACGTTTTTATCCCTTGTGAAGTATAGTATCATTAACACCGGCACGCTACAATTAGGAATTCACCCTTCAATAATGCGGCAGGAAAGGAGTTCTGAATCTCTTATGCGATACTATCAAGGGATTATAAATTATTAAACAAGGCATATTAATTTTGGTCATTCAATTACCAGAAACGTAGTTAATTAAATAATGACACAACAGGAATTCGCTGCCATCGCAAATACCATCCCTTTGCAACCCGGCATTTATAAGTATTATGCGGTGGATAATGTATTATTGTATGTAGGCAAAGCAAAAAACTTACGCAAAAGAGTAAGTTCCTATTTTTTAAAAACCTATATCAATTACAAAACGCATGAACTGGTTCAACGAATACGAAAGATTGAATTTACCATCGTAAACAGCGAACAGGACGCTTTCTTATTGGAGAATTCATTAATAAAAAATTTTCAACCATTATTTAATATCAATCTGAAAGATGATAAAACCTACCCTTATATCGTAATTAAAAATGAGCCCTTTCCACGGGTATTTTTTACCAGAAAAAAAATCAATGATGGGTCTCAATACCTGGGCCCCTATACGTCAGTGGGCAAAGTGAGGGAGTTACTTAACTTCATCAAACAAAATATTCAGTTACGCAGTTGCAAGCTTAATCTTTCCAGGTCAAATATTGAAAAAAAGAAATTCAAAGTATGTTTGGAATATCACCTTGGTAATTGTAAAGGCCCTTGCGAAGGGTTACAATCTCCTGAAGATTATAATGAAGGGGTAGAACGGTTAAAAAATTTGTTGAAAGGAAACCTGTCTCCCGTTATTCAGCATTTTAAATCAGCCATGCAGCATTATGTGCAGCAGCTTGAATTTGAAAAAGCGGAAATAATTAGAAAAAAGCTGGATCATCTTCAAATTTATAAAGCCAGATCTACCATTGTAAATGAACGTACCGGAACTGTAGATGTTTTCAGTATTTTAGAAGAAGGCGATACAGCGTATGTAAATTATTTAGCGGTCAATAACGGAAGCATTGTACTAACGAAAACCATTACCTTAAAAAAGAAATTAGATGAACCCGCGGCTGAAGTATTGGCCTTTGCCATTGCACAGTTAAGGGACACTTTCAACAGCGAGGCAAAAGAAATTATTATACCTTTTACAATTGACTACCCGCAGAAAGAAATTACCATTACTACACCACAGGCTGGTGACAAGAAAAAGCTGCTGGAGCTTTCCGAAAAAAATGTAAACTATTTTAAAGAGGAGCTAAAGAAAAATAAGATGTTATTGTTAGAAGACAAAACTTCCGGTGAGATCAATGCCGTATTGATACAATTACAAAAAGACCTGCAGCTTGCGGAAATTCCCACTTATATTGAATGTTTTGACAATTCCAATTTCCAGGGGAGCTATCCTGTATCAGCAATGGTATGTTTCAGAAACGGCCAGCCAAGTAAAAATGATTACAGAAAATTTAATGTAAAAACAGTAAAAGGCATTAATGATTTTGCAACCATGTCGGAAGTAGTTTACCGCCGTTATAAACGGCTATGGGAAGAACAACAACCCTTTCCGCAATTAGTGATTATTGACGGGGGCAAAGGGCAGTTAAGTGCGGCGATGGAAAGCATAAAAAAATTAAATCTTGAAGGTAAAACCACACTGGTTGGGTTGGCGAAAAATGAAGAAGAGTTGTTTTTTCATGGCGATCAGGAGTCTAAAAAATTACCCTGGGATAGTGAGAGCCTGAAATTGATCAGAAGGATACGGGATGAGGTTCATCGGTTTGGTATTACTTTTCATCGCAACCAGCGCAGTAAGGGCGCAATTAAAAATGAATTGGAGCAAATAGAAGGTATCGGCAAAGCCACCATTGATACGCTTTTAAAAAAATTCAAATCCGTTAAAAATATCAAAGAAAAAGCGGTGGAAGAACTGGCAGAAGTAGTTGGCCTTTCAAAAGCTACGATAATAAAGGATTATTTTAATGCTTCTAATATTTCACTGTAAGATAAGCCAGTAATAAAAAAAGGGCCAGGATAAAAATCCAGCCCCGTTTTAAAATCCAATATCCTATGAAAAACCAAGACAAATATAGATATGAATTTCAGTATTACCTATACCCTAAAGTGGGTATTTTTTAAAGTAGGTTTTAATATACTTCGCAAGGGATAAAATAGCGACTTTAGATATTCCCTGTTACGAAATAAACAAGGCATGAGTAAGAACAATTATGTATCGCTAATAAAAACGTGGATAAAGTTCCCCAATGGTATGCGGCACAAGGGAGTTCCGATGCAGCACACAAATCTAACTCGGGATTACGATGACACAACGATGCTTAATAGTAGCACTTCAGCCGGGTTCATAAAAAAATAAAAATTACTTTTTTGCCCCTTGTGCAGTATCAGAACTCCTGACTTATCGCAAACTAAAATCCATGCTTTTTATTTTTTTTTGTCCAGGCAACTGAGCCCTGAATAAGCATCGTTGCATCGCCCTCTTGTACTTTTGAATATATGGCAGCGATTTCAATTTGCGAATAACCCTTTAATTTATAAGGAAGGGTAAGGAGTTCCGAGTATATAAAACGGTGAAATACTTGTTGAATTTGGAGAAATTATACATTGGCCTTAATGAAAAAGCCCCCGATTTTATCCGGAGGCTTTTCTTATTTTTTTGAATTACTTTATTAGTAACTCCATAAATCCTGTTCGTAATTAAACACCTTTTCTTTAATCCGCTCGCCTTCCAAAAGTTGGAAAATTCCATTTTCCTGTAATCCCTTTTGGTCTTTTATTGGCAGCGCAAATGGATTATCTATGGTACTCTTAATAATACGCCCACTGAACATCCTGCTTTCAAACAATTCTTCCCAACTCATTCTCGCACCAAAATTCTTCCCATTGTAAACTTCATATTTGGCGAATATTGGCCTCATATCCGGATAATAAACCCAAAACAATTCAGTGTCACCCAGATCAACACCTGCAGAGGTAATTAACCTTTTCAATGGCGCTATGCCCAGTATTCTCCAAAAAAGCCGTGAACTTTCCTTATCAAAAATTACTTCCTCTTTTATTCTGAATTTATAAAACGAATCCAGGTTGACCTCTCTTACAACATCCCTGGTGCCTGTTTTATTTCCAAGAGAATCAAAAATGTCAACCACCTCAATGCCGCCGGAAATTTTTTCAGCAACCTGGCTAATAGTATAAGGAGTGGTAAACCTGTCATCAATAGCATCGAAAACCGTAACCGCACTATCCTGAATAGCTTTCATTAATATGGAGATGAACCTTTGATTACCGTTGTTTTCATCCGCCGAATAACGGAAGGGTAAATTCATTTTTTCCCTGGTGTCTATTTCACGCCAGATTTTATGGCGATAAATAGCATCATCTACTCTTATATGTTCGTAAGCCAATGGTGTCCTGTCGCGAATATCCCTGGTTTCTACCGCTTCATCGGGACGAAGCGACTTTTTAATTTTTGGTATCGGCAAACTATCCACTTTTGGAGCTGATGCAGAAGCAACCATTGTGGCCACAGAATCAATCTGTGCAGTGGGTGTTATTTTAGCCTTAGTTTTTCCCTTAGTTGTTTTTGTAGTATTAGTACGTTTTTGAACGGTACGTTTTTTTACCGGCTTCTTTTGAGCTTGTACCAAACTAATGAACAAACACATAAAAACAAACAACACGAGAAATTTTACAGAATGCTTTATCATAGCATGATTTTTTAAAAATTTTAATATAACACTATACCTACACCTTGTATGGTACGTTGCTTACCATCCGGTCCCTGAACCTTAACATTGTCAAAAGTAATACTTGTACCAGGCCCGGCCCTTTGAATTAACGCACTAAGTGGTGATAAATTGTTGCCGGCCAAAGGTGCTGTCTGAACATTTGAAAAATTTGCACCTGAAAAATAGACCGTTGAACTAATAACACTGAAATTGGCGGCAAAATCAAAATTCTCTAATTCGGCACGGCAATATTGCTGACTTTTAAAACTACCCGAAGTCATCCTTGTTCCACCAGGACCAACTTTAAATATGGGGTTAGGAATTTCTTTTACCCTAAATTCAAATGGCGTTGTCTTTCCATCCGCAGTAACAGTTAAAGAGGCTTTGCCTGGAGTTGTTACTCTTACGATCCTGTTTCCAAGGGAGCCACTTAATGTTCCACCTGTCATAGAAACATTTGTTTTATCCCATCCGGAACCAGAAGATATTGTAATAGGATTATCTACGCCTATATAAAATACATTCATTTTATCCAGCATTACTGCCGCACCACCAGGCGTACCTACTACATATTCAACATCTTCAGTTTTTGTTTGTGCTACACCGTCCTGGTCAAGATAACGGATTGTTACAGGTACTTTACGAGTTCCTGACCCACTCGCAGAGACCTTGTAGGTACCTTTACCATCTATTACGGGTACACTTGAACCACCGATGGAAATTTGGGGTTGTGACCCAGAACTATATGCTCCAATACCTGCAGTGATAGTAACTTCTTGTCCTGGCATTACATAGTTGGAACTTTGACCTACCAACACATCAGTTTTATCAAATTTTACAACAACCGCCCCAATTTGCTCATGACAAAAAGTAACGACCTGGTTTTCCGCATTCTTGATATTGTTTTGAAATTTACTGAGCAATGTTAACCCTGCTACAGTAGGGGTCATACTAAAATATGCGTTTGTAAAATCCTTTTTTGTTCCGTCCTGGCCAATAGGGGGCTCTACATCTACCGGCAAGGTTTTCCCGAACTTCGTATTTATTTGAGGATCTATGGCAAGCATGGCAGCTTTATATGCTTTAAGTTTTGATTCCAACTCTTTACCTTTACCCTGAGTACCAAATAAATGCGAAGCAGCTTCAAGGTTATCTTCCTTAAAAGATTCTTTACCTTCCACCATTTCGAGGCCGGCTGTTGTTTTCAGTTCTTTTTTAAGGCCTTCAATATAATTAGTCATATCATCAGACAACTTTTTCGCCTGCTCAGCTTTGGGTTGCCATATCTGGGCTTTTTGTGCTGTCTTTGCATCAGCCAGTTTATCGCTCAATGATTTATATAAGGTGCTGTTTGCAGTAGCAAGATTGGTACTTGAGTTTTGCAAACTAATGTCAACCACTTTAAAGGCGTTCAGGATCTCACTTGATACATTTAGCGCTAACAATGCTGTTAACACAAGATACATGAGGTTGATCATCTTCTGCCGGGGCTCTTTAGGTAAAGCCATAGTATTTCAGATTTACGATTGTTTTAATGAATTGATTGTTTGGTTACTTTATTCATCTGACGTAACGAAATACATTTTGCTGGTTTCGTTAATTTGGATTAATAAAATCCCTTTTTTTTAATGTTTTACCTGCATCGCACTCAACATGTTGCCATAAACAGAATTTAATTTACCAAGGTTACCCGCTAATAAACTTATTTGGTCCTTAGCCTTACTTGCATCTTCCACACTGTTCATCATTACATTGCTTGCTTCGGCCATTTTACCATAAAAACTATTTAATGCTTTCAGGTGATTGTTGCTTTCCTTCAATTCCAATTCGTAAATAGTATTTAAACTACCCAGGTTTTTGGTTAGCACCTGTACCTGCTCGTGAAAACCCTTAGCGCTTTCGGATGCATTGTTAAATGATCCCATGGAAGAAGCGCTATTATTAAATGCTACTGCCATAGTTGCAATTGCCGTAGTTGCTTCTTTAGTTTTGATACCAAACTCGTTAGTTGATTTTACTACATCCCCGATATCCGTCATACCTCCAACGGTTGCACCTAATTTAGAAAAACCTTCACTCAGCTTTTTCATGTTAACCGGGGTAATATCAGCTTCCTGTAACATTTTGTCCATACTTTTTAATGCGGGATTACCAGTTTCTACAGGAAGTGGTGCATCTGGCATGTGGGGCTCAGGAGGTGGAGCAAAAACATATAATAAGGCATACCCCAAAAATATACCAGATTCCACATATAAACCAATTTTCAACCAGGTATCAGCACCCGGGGCATGTGTTATTTTGAAAAGTGCACCTAACAATACCGGCACAGCGGCCGCAGATACTAAAATGTTAAGAATACGATCGATTGGGCGAGATTTACCTACAGCCATGGTTTTTTGAATTTTAAAATTTTAATTGAGGGGTTTATTTTACATTATTAATACGCATTATACTGTCAGCTTATAATTTAACTATAAGTATTTTCTCATACGTATGGTTTAGTTTTTGGAAATTTACTATTTACCTTTCTTCATTACAGGTGGTAAATCAATTACACAACGGAAGCCAATATAAGATTTTGTTGTATCCTGGTACTCGTAATTACGCGTACTTGTTTGCAGAAAGTAACCAACATCTTTCCAGCTTCCACCGCGAATAACTTTACGCTTCATGCGGGGAGGATCAGTATCCTTTGCATTCCAGCGAATGTCAGGGTTCATATCGTGTTGAAAACTATATCCACCTTCATAATATAAAGATGATGTCCACTCAGCAACATTACCTGACATATTGTATAAACCAAAATCATTCGGCCAGTAAGCATCTGCTCTTACTGTATAAAATCCGCCATCTTCAGGATAATTGCCACGGCCTGGTTTAAAATTAGCCAACAGGCATCCTTTTCTGTTTCTTAAATAAGGACCGCCCCATGGATAGGGTGATTGTGACCGGCCACCACGTGCTGCATATTCCCATTGAGCTTCGGTTGGAAGGCGAAAATCAGATTCCGTGGATCTCTTTTTTGATTCAAGGAACCCATTTAATAATTGTGTACGCCATTCGCAGAAAGCAGTAGCCTGTTTCCATGAAACGCCCACAACCGGATAGTTACCAAATGCAGGATGACTGTAATATTTTTTGGCCATTGGCTCATTGTAAGCATAAGCGAAATCCCTTACCCAACATAGTGAATCAGGATAAATCGGGATGTCTTTCTTTATAATGAATTTTGAACGTTGTACGCCTGCATTCTCTCTTTTAGCTGCCTCTTTGTAATCAAAAGTTTCAGAATGATAAATCAGTTTCATTGGATCAAGTTCCTTTTTATTGAAAATGCGGTTATCAGGAGTTAGGATCATAGCGTCAATCTTTTCCAGTGTGGCCTTATCACCCCATTTAATGGTCTTTGCCTTTTTCCAATCTATATATTCGTTACCATCCGCTCCTTGTTTAATGAAGCCCATTTGTTTGGCGGCGATTGAATCCCTGACCCAATCAGTAAACTGACGAAATTCATTATTGGTAATTTCAGTAGCATCCATCCAAAAACCGCTGATGGAAACCTGCTTATTACGTGCAGTATAAGCATAGTTTACATCCTCATCACTTGGTCCCATGTGGAATGTACCAGGTGGAATGTAAATCATACCCGGAGGCTTTGGAAGAGTCCAGCTTTTAGCAGGTGCAACCCCGTACAACTGTCCATCGTTAGGTAAGTCTTTACCTTTTTTATTTTTGCCTAACATTTTACAGCCAGACAGAGACGCAATAGCAATAACAGCTATAATTGTTAATGGACCGTTCTTCATTGTTTTAACTTTGAGGGTAATGGCAAATGTAATGTTTATTTTGAATTATGCTCATCAAGTTGCTTTTTGCGCTATTATTTTTTGTATTGAATTAACAGCATATGATTTAGAAACGAATAAGAATTCCAAATATTGTGCTTTTATCTTGATATTTTATTTGTTTTATCAATTTCCCGCATTAATGAATCTGAATGTAAAAAGGGTGTTAAACAGGCGTAATTTTTACATAGATAAACCAGTGTGGACGTGTTGTGGGGCTTATTTGCCAATAATGGAAATACTTTATTTTCCGTTGCAGACGACATTATAACCATATTAGGAATGAAATTTAACAATATATTATTTGATACGGTTACAAAATCAGTTCCTATCACTGCGATTTCGTTTATTCCGGTTAGACGTTGAAGTAACAAGGAAGCCCAGATACCAAAAGATGAGGGGTATTTTATTATAGTTGGTGAAAGTATTTCCATCATTTTATCTACCCGGTTGCGCCAATCCGTATTATCAAAAATAATAGATAACTGGTATAAATTCTCAGCCATTACCGCATTGCCAGATGGAGTGGCCCCATCATAGATTTCTTTTTTTCTAACTATAACATCTTTTTGCTCCTGGTGAGTAAAAAAGAAAAATATGGAGTCTTCATCACTGAAATTATCAATTACATAAGTACAATATTCATAAGCGTTTTGCAGGTAGCTGTCATTAAAAGTCGTCTTGTAAAGCTGAATACATGCAGCTACCAGGTAAGCATAATCATCTAAGAAAGCGGGATATTTGGCAGTGCCATTTTTGTAAGTATGCAACAGGCCGGGAGATGAATTATCTTTTTTGAAATTTCCTTGCAAAAAATTAAAATTTGTTTCAGCCAAATTCCGGTATAACTCATCCTGTAATACGATAGCCGCTTTGGCAACAGAATTTAACATTAATGCGTTCCATCCCAAAATTATTTTATCATCCAGGGAAGGCTTTATCCTGGCGTCTCTTTGTAAGGATAACTTTTGCAGGCATTGTTGTATTGTTAGCAGCAACTGACCCTTATCCAGGCTCCATTCTTTTACAAAATCATCTATAGGCTTTAGTATTCGGAGTATGTTTTTTTCATCCCAGTTTCCCGGTACGGTTATATCAAAAAATTTACAAAACAATTCCGAACCTTCCCCTAATATCCTGTCAACTTCTTCTTTTTGCCAAACATAATATTTACCTTCTTCTCCTTCGCTATCCGCATCTAATGACGCATAAAATCCTCCTTCGTTACTTAATAGTTCGTGTGTTATAAACAAGATCGTTTTTCGGATAGCATCTTCATATTTTTTTTCCGAAGTAAGCTGGTATGCATCGCACAAAATATTTATGAGCAAGGCATTGTCGTAAAGCATTTTTTCAAAATGAGGTGCCAGCCATTCATTATCCGTGCTGTACCTCGCCAGGCCACCTCCAATATGGTCGTAAATACCACCCATCAACATTTTATCAATGGATAGCAATGCCTGCTGCAAAGCCTCTTTGTTACCGGTAAAATAATGATACTGTAACAAGTATTGAATGGTAAACGTTTGTGGAAATTTGGGGGCTTTTCCAAAACCACCCCATTGTGTATCCGCCGACTTCATTATAGCGGAAAACATCGAATCACAATGTTCAATTGTAATTACATTATCACCGCTATTGGTAGAAATATAATTTTTCGTTTCCGCAAAACTGTTGGATTTTTGAAGGTGATCCGTTAAGTTTTCCGCCTGTGATTCAATTTCATTTTTTCTTTCCCTCCATGATTGCGATATACCATGTAAAACTTCCGTCCAGGATGACCTGTTAAATGCTTTTACCGGGGGAAAATAAGTACCGCCAAAAAAGGGTTTTGCATCTGGTGTTAAAAAAACATTGAGTGGCCAACCACCACTTCCGGTAATTGCCTGTATGGCATCCATATAAATATGATCAAGGTCAGGACGCTCTTCCCGGTCTATTTTTATATTTACGAAATGCTCATTCATTACCTGTGCCACGGATTCATTCTCAAAACTTTCCTTTTCCATTACATGGCACCAATGACAGGCTGAATACCCGATGCTCACCAATATTACTTTGTTTTCCGCTTTTGCTTTTGAAAGCGCCTCTTCGCCCCAGGCGAACCAGTCAACCGGATTGTGGGCATGTTGCAGCAGGTAGGGGCTGGTTTCATTTATTAAACGATTGGTGAGCTTATTTAGCATAACCTTAATGCGATTTGATTTGAACAGAAAAATGATTGCCCTTCATTGGTACTTATACTGCACAACGGGTAAATTAGTGAATTTTATTTTGTTCGATAACCAAAAAAAATAACCTACCCCCATCCCCTGAAGGGGTGATAATTGTTAATTTAAAACGCAATTAAAGATCCCAATTGGTATGCGGTACAAGAGGGCGATGCAACGATGCTGCCCATTGCTTCACACCCTGGACAAAAAAATTTATTCACTTTTTTATCCGTTGCGAAGTATATATCATGCTTAGATGATAGATACCAGGAAGGCTATCAATTAATGAAAAAACAATTAAAATTTAATGAAACTATTAAAGGAGAAATTTAATCTATAAAAACATTTTTTTAGGTAATTAACGATTGATCCTTTTTATTTTTTCTTAAGAGAAGTTAGGTATAGCTCTAATGCGCTTACCATACTTGGAGCTTGAGGTTGTGGGGCTTTTATATGAAGCGTAAGGCCGGCATCTTCAGCAGCTTTAAATGTATTTGCACCAAATACACCTATTTTGGTTCCATTTTGTTTGAATTGGGGGAAATTTTCAAGCAAGCTTCTTACACCACCGGGAGTAAATAAACATATCACGTCAAAATTTTGAGCGATCACTTCTTTAATATCATTACTGATTATCCTATATAAAACTGGCGTGGCATATTCGCAATGGTGGTCTTTTAACCAATTGGTAATCTCACTATCAAATGATTCGGAGCAGGGGTAAAGAAATTTTTCGTTGTCTTTATGCTTATTGATAACATCAAACAAACTTTTATTGGTTCCATCAGCGCCATAAAACACTTTACGTTTTCGGTATAAAATAAATTTTTGCAGATAAAGTGCGATGGCCTCGGTTATACAAAAATACTTTGTATCCTGTGAAATATTGGTTTTCAATTCGTCGCATGCACGAAAAAAATTATCAATCGCATGCCGGCTTGTAAAAATAACAGCGGTATAACTGGTAATTTCTATTTTTTGTTTTCGAAATTCTTTTGCAGGGATGCTATCTACCACGATGAAGGGATAAAAGTGCAGTTCAATATTATGCTTTTTAGCCAAATCGAAATATGGAGACCTTTCACCATCAGGTTTTGGCTGGGTGATTAGTACTTTTTTTACCACGTTATCTTTTGATTCGGGCTTTATTTCTCTGTTGCTAACCATATCGGATAAATTATTATTGAATAGCGGTACAAAGTTATAGATTTTTACTTAATAAAAGTACCAAACCCTTGTAAATCAATAAAACAGGAACTATTTCAATACCTGCAACATACATGAAGAAGTGAAACCTGCTTACTTTTAACTGGTGCTGTAGCAAACCATAAGATCGGAAAAAGCGTAATAAAAACATTAAGCCTATTATTAATAAAGAAATTATTACAGCAGCAGTAGCTAAAGCTGGCATTGAAAAAGCAATAATTACTGTAAAGGGTAACAATAAAATACCCAGGATCTTATTTATTAAAAAAATAATAAACAAGTAAGTATTGGTAACTCCTTTATAACCTGTAAGCCATCCTGTAAATTTTAAGGTAATAAATTTAATCAGATAAATAATTGCCAGACTGAGCGTGCAATAAAACACTACCTGCCAAAAATTCCTAACTGAAATCCAGTTATAATGCCTGAGCAACAAATAAACATAAGCACCTCCGCTAAGGACAAATAAAATATTAAAAAAAAGCGAAGGCAGTTTAGCCTGTAATAACTGGTCGGTTAATTGACTTTGTCTCAGTGAAGCGTTAAAAAATACCCTGAACAGATTGTTAAAATAACCGGTATAAAAAAAACGGAAAAACCCAAGTATCGCTGCTATTACTACAAGTAAATAAAAAATACTGTCCTTTGAGTAACGTTTTTTCATTTGGTTTGCCATGGCAACGGGCTTCCCATCCGAATTAAGAAAACGATTTTCTTTTAGTATTTTTTGAAGAGAGATATTGTAAGATGCTGATAGGTAAATAATAGTATCTTTTTTAATAACAGAATCGGATTTGATAATCACAGAATCAGCCTGTTTTTCAAAAGATGAATCCTTATTTATAACGGAACCTTTCTTAACAATAACACTATCGGGCTGCTGAGCAAAAAGCAAAACAGGGGAAATAAAAAGAAATAGAAAGAAGAATACCTGTTTCAACGCAAATAAATTATGCGGCAAAAATAAAATGATTTTACTTAGAAATAATTAATATATCCAAAATGTATTTTAGATGATTGCCGTAAATCAAGTTTTACATCATTTCGTTTACCAACCGCAAAACTCAAATTCAATAATCCAGCCCTGGTTTCAAATACCAGTCCCAGTCCGGCACTGATAAAGTTGTTACTGATATTTATTGATTGATATTTATTTTTTACCCAGCCCGCATCCATAAATGTAAACAAGTAAGAATTCAATCCTACCAAGTTACGATATTCAAAAGTGATCACACCATATTGTGCCGCATAAATACTTTCTTCATCAAAACCACGTAAGAGTTTGTATCCTCCTATCTGGAATAATTCATTTCGGAACACATTCTGGCTGCTGAATACACCACCACTGAAAACCGTTTTGAGGGTACTTCTCTTTCCGGCAGGAAAATAATGAGCTGCTGTTACCTTTGCCCTCAACTGGTAAGTACGCAGTTTAATTGAATCGTATAAAGAACCGAAATCAAAAGAAGGATCTTTAAGGCCGAGGATCTCGTTATTGCGGTTAATTGTTTTTATACCCACAGAACTTACCAGCCTTAATTCATTACCGCTTTTGGGGTTAAACCGGTAATTGGTTGTATTTAATTCATAATCCAAACCAATGTTGACGGCCCTTACATCAATATTTGGAGGAAGCTGCCTGGTAGCTTTTACCAGGTTGGTATCTACACCGGAACCCAACAAAATACTACTTTGGTTTTGAAAAAATATTTTACCGGATTGATTTGCCGATAAAAGATATTGAATGCCTAATTGCGCATTCAATTGTAAAAAAGTAGAATCCTTTTTAAAAAGATCGAAAGCAAAATCAAGCCCAAAAGCGGATTTAAAAATGTAGGGTTGCTGATAGCCGATATTTATCCTGGGCGAATTTATTTGCAACTGTTGCCAGTTTAGCAAAATTGTTTCGCCGGTACCCAGGGCATTCCGTAAATGCAAATTCACGTCGCCGGTTAGTTGCAATTTGTTGGTTTGGCTATTGGCGGGTAAAAACCCCACCAGGAAATTAACCTGGCTGCTTTTTTTGGGTAAAAGATAAACATCTAAAATAGACCCTGTACCCAGCATCAACAATTCAGATGGTTGCTGCTCCTGCAAATAAGGCAATTCCAACAATCGTTTACTCACCTGGTCCAATTTATCTTTATTATAAATGCTTCCATTCGGAATACCCAGGTATCGCTGTAAAAAGCTATTGGAAATTTTAATTTTCCCTCTTACCCTGATACTGTCAATATGATATAAGGGGCCCTTGTTTACTTTTAAAGATGCGTTCAATGCATCGGCGGTTACATGTATGCTATCTAAAAACACACCCGCAAAAGGGTAACCATTGTTTTCATAATAGTTTAATATACGCTCTTTTATTACCTGCAATTGTGCAATGTCAACAGGCTTATTAATAAAACTTTTTTCGGTAAACCCACTTATATCCAACGCCCTTTTTTCAATACGCTCCGTACGCAGTTGCACCAGGTACTGTTGAGAACCAAGGAATAATTGTACAATGGCAAAAGCTGAGTCATAATGAACAGAATCAATTGATGCGGCGGGATAACCTTTCATATTCAGTAATGCCGGAAGTTTGTTTATATAGTCCCGGCATTGAATCTGATTGGCAAAGCCGGTTTGCAGTTTTAATACCTGCGAATTAAAGGAGCTATCTTTGTCAACATGATTTATTAAAAGCTGATATTTATTTACAGTTAACTGCTGACCGTAAACTGTAGATGTTTTGCAAACTGCAATTATTATTGTAGTAAGAAATAATAAGTAAAAAATGGATTTAATTGTTGTCATTACTGAATTCAAATCTAAAGTCTAAAATCGTAAATCAAAAATCTTTGTCCGGCATTTATATTCATATTCCATTTTGCAGGCAGGCATGTCATTATTGTAATTTTCATTTTTCAACATCACTGCATTTAAAGGACGAGCTGATAGCTGCGCTGGTAAAGGAGATTCACCTCACATCAACATCCGCACTTTCGCCCGGTAAAGAGATTTGCGAAACAATTTACTTTGGCGGTGGCACCCCAAGCATTTTAGCTACAGATGACTTATCGTTGATATTTGATGCCTTGCGCACAAAATTTTTAATTGATGAGGATGCGGAAATTACTTTAGAAGCCAACCCTGATGACATTACACCGGATAAACTAAAACGATGGAAAAAAGCAGGAATCAACCGGCTGAGTGTGGGTATTCAATCTTTTTTAGAAAAAGAATTACTATGGATGAACAGGGCGCATACCGCGGCGGATTCCCTGCGATGTATAGATGAAATAAAAGATGCCGGTTTTACTAACTATTCAATTGATCTGATCTATGGCTCCCCTTTATTAAATAATGAAAACTGGAAGCATAATGTAATGACCGTTATTAAAAAAAATATCCCTCATATTTCCTGCTATGCGCTTACTGTAGAACCAAAAACAACGCTTCATAAAATGATAGCCCAACATAAGAAAGCCCCTGTAGATCCGGAAAGACAGGCTGAACAATTTTTATTATTAATGGATTGGATGGAACAGGCGGGATACGAGCATTATGAAATCAGTAATTTCGCAAAACCGGGCATGCGCAGCAGGCACAATAGCAGCTATTGGCAGGGAAAGAATTATTATGGATTTGGCCCCTCTGCACATGCTTACGATGGAAAAAGAAGGAAATGGAATATCGCTAATAACGCTTTGTACATTCAATCATTGCAAAACAATTGTATCCCATTTGAAGAAGAACTGCTAACGAAAACGCAACGGTTAAATGAATATATCATGACCTCTTTGAGAACGATGGAAGGCATGGACCTGGAGAAAGTTAGTGTGGAGTTTGGGAAAAAATATACCGATGAATTGCTGGCTGCAAGTGACAAATACACAATAACCAATAAACTTGAAAATGTAAATTCAAAATTAATTTTAACTAAGGAAGGGAAACTATTTGCAGATGGAATTGCGGCAGATCTGTTTTTTTGAATGGGCCTTCGTTTATTTTGATATACTTCACAAGCGATAAAAACGTGAATAAGATTTTTTGTCCTGGCAGTGAAGCAATGGGCATCATCGTTGCGTCGCTTGCCGACAGCATTTGTCGGCATCCCGATGTTACACTTGAATCGGGACTTGTACTGAATACCAATGGGGATCTTTAATTGCGTTGTATGAAACTTGCTCAAATTATATCCAAACAGCTTTTTCAGCCATAAGTTGATACCCCACCAGCTACTCTTTATACTTTATACTAAATACCTAATACTTTTTCACTCCCTTGTACCGCATACCATTGTGGATCTTTTTCCACGTTGTATTTATCATTACAATGTAAGTAGCACAGTTATTACGAAATTTATCATACCAATACTTCTTCAATCATTTTAAATCCTTCACCCGGAGATAGATTTGCCCACAAAATTTGGTAAACTGTTTCAGCGATGGGCATTTCCGCTTTTATTTTTTGGTTGATGAGGTACATGCATTTGCTGGCATTGTAACCTTCGGCCACCATGCTCATTTCAAGCTGTGCTGATTGTACGGAATAACCCTTGCCAATCATGTTTCCGAAAGTACGGTTACGGCTATACAATGAATAACAGGTTACCAATAAATCGCCCAGGTAAACTGATGCGGCATAGTTATTTGAACGATGGTTGTGGATGGATGGTAATACATCCACATGTCCTACCTCTATATTTTTTATGCCCGCCTTTTTTAAAAAACCCGCCATTTCATCCGCACTGTTGGCAATAAGCACACTTAAAAAGTTATCTCCATAATCTAATCCATGTGCCATACCCGCCCCAACAGCATAAATGTTTTTTAAAACGGCGGCAAACTGAACTCCATAGATATCATCATTCATTACCGTGTTAACATAATCTGTTTTAAAATGCCTTGAAATTTCATGGGTAGCAGCTTCGTCAATTCCGGAAAATGTCAGGTACGATAACTTTTCCGAAGCTATTTCTTCCGCATGGCAAGGGCCCAATACAGCAAAATAATTTTCCAGCGGAAAATTGAATTCATTCTTTAAAAAATCATTCAATAATAAATTCTGTTCAGGTAAAATGCCTTTTATGGCGCTGATGATTTTTTTACCGGCAAAAATATTTTTATCCAGCGCTAACAATGTTGCGGCTGCATAAGCCGAGGGTATGGCAATAATAATACAATCAACATGGCTGATGATTTCAACGGGATCGGTAGTGAGTTTTAATTGATTGGTATTGAAATACGTGGAACTTAGATAATGAGGGTTGTGGCGGCGTGCCATTATCTGATCAATTGATTTTTGGCTTCTGTTCCACCAATAAATAACCTGCCCGTTGTCGGTTAATATTTTTGCCAGCGCTGTTCCCCAGCTTCCGCTTCCTAATATGCCAAAGGTCATAGTTTGCTAAGTTCCGGGTTAATAATGCTGAGTCTGTTCTTCATTATGTTTGTTTAATTTAAAACGTAAGAAAAGATCCCCAATGGTATGCAGTACAAGAGGGCGATGCAACGATGATGCCATGAAATACTTCAGCCCGGACAACAAAATAAATATGATTGTATAGAAGTACGGCGCCCCCAAAGTTTAATCAGGGTTTGATTGCCTGTTTCAAAAAAAATGCGCCTAAAACGGCGACAGATCGGAAATCATGAAATAATGAGTTTAAAGCCAAAGCCCAGAGTTGACCGCTTAAAAAATTGAAGGCGCAAATGATCGTTTGAAATAAAATTTACATCCGGCGGAAACCTGGCTCTGAACCCACGATTGTTAATCCTCCGGCTATAATCCTAATTTATTTACTGCTAATTGTGCCGCGATCTGGCTGGCATCTTTCTTATTGTATCCTTTTCCTTCAGCAACCAGTTCGCCATCTACCGTAGCGCCAATGGTAAATAAGCGCCTGCCGTTTTCAAACTTTTCATTCAGGGTTTCAAATTCCAATGCCTTGCCATTTTTATTGGCCCAACCGTATAATTTATTCTTGATGTTTATTTCAATACCCTCCAGGTCATCCATAAACATGTGGGTGGATATGATGTATTTCTCTACCCATTTCTGGGTTTTATTATATCCTTTATCGAGATATACAGCGCCTATTAATGCTTCCAGTGTATTACCAAAAATCTGGGATATTTTAAGAGAGCTATCGTGTTTATTATAGATCGTGATTTTTTTGAGGCCCATTTTAATGCCAATATCATTGAGTTGTTGCCGGTTAACCATTTTACTTCTCATTTCGGTTAAAAAGCCTTCACCCTTATAAGGATATTTCATAAAAAGATAATGGGCCACAATAGAACTAAGCACCGCATCACCTAAAAATTCAAGCCGTTCGTTATTTTCATCCGCTCCTTCCCTAACCGACCGGTGGCTCAATGCAGTTCTATATAAGTTGAGTTCGCCGGGAGTAAAGCCCAGCACATTATTGAGTTGTTTTTTAAACTCTTTCTTTTTTATATCTCCGTTTAAGAAATCTTTGAGGAACTGCAAAATTTGATAAAATGTTTATTCGAAATTAATGCTATTTGATGCAATGAAAAAATTTAAAAGCAATACCATTATGTGCTGATGTGCTAATTTAAAATGCAGTATAAAAGAATTTACAAACTGTTCAAAAATAAAACATGATAAAGCCTGTGCCGTAAACAGTAGTTACACTTCGGCTTCGGCCAGTAGCAGTTCCAGGATGGTCAATAGAATTATGAAGCCGGTTAGAATAGCAAATACCTTCTTATAATTTGGAAAAGGGGCTGATTAAGGTTTGTATTTCTTTACGATCACGGAAGCATTGTGGCCACCAAAACCAAAAGTATTGCTGAGGGCGGCATTCACAGTACGATGCTGTGCTTTATTGAAAGTAAAGTTCAATTTGGGATCCAACCCGGGATCGTCTGTAAAGTGGTTGATGGTAGGTGGGATAATATCTTTGGTTACCGCCATTATACAAGCCAGCGCTTCAATAGCGCCTGCGGCCCCAAGGCTATGCCCGGTCATACTTTTGGTAGAGCTGATATTCAAATCGTAGGCATGTTCGCCAAAAACATTCAAGATCGCCTTTGATTCTGCGATATCACCCAATGGAGTAGAAGTGCCATGTACATTGATGTAGTCAATATCACCGGGTTTCATACCGGCATCTTTTAAGGCGGTACGCATTACATTTTGAGCGCCCAATCCCTCCGGATGAGGAGCGGTAATATGATGTGCATCCGCAGTAGCGCCGCCTCCGGCAATTTCGCAATAAATTTTCGCACCCCTTGCGAGTGCATGTTCCAGGCTTTCCAATATGATAACGCCCGCCCCCTCTCCTACTACAAAACCATCGCGGTCTTTATCAAATGGCCGGCTGGCTGTTGCGGGGTCATCATTTCTTTCGCTCAGGGCCTTCATGGCATTAAAACCTCCCACACCTGCCGCACTGATAACTGCTTCACTACCTCCCGAAATAATTACATCTGCCCTGCCAAGCCGTATATTGTCAAAGGCATCAATGATGGCATTGGTAGAAGATGCGCATGCACTTACCACGGCATAGTTGGGCCCCCTGAACCCGTGACGGATAGAGATTTGCCCTGCGGCGATATCAAGTATCATTTTTGGAATAAAGAAGGGATTAAAACGAGGGGTACCATCCCCGGATGCAAAATTGACTACTTCTTCCTGGAAGGTAATTAAACCGCCAATCCCACTGGCAAATATTACACCTACCCTGTCCACATCAACATTTTCCCTGTTGATACCAGCATCCCTGACAGCTTCATCGCTGGCAATTAAAGCAAACTGAGTAAACCGGTCTATTTTACGGGCTTCTTTACGGTCTAAGTAATTTGTGGGGTCAAAATCTTTAACCTCGCAGGCAAACCTGGTCTTAAATTTAGCAGCATCAAATTGTTTAATAAAATCACAGCCATTTACGCCATCAGCTAACCCTTGCCAATATTCGGCAACAGTTTTTCCCAATGGAGTAAGGGCTCCCAATCCGGTAACAACTACTCTCTTTAAATCCATAAAGTTTGCCTGCGATGATTAAAAACAGATGGTGATGACTACTTAGCGTGTTCTTCAAGGTAAGTAACGGCCTGACCAACAGTAGTGATGGTTTCGGCTTGTTCATCAGGAATAGAAATGTTGAATTCCTTTTCAAATTCCATGATTAGTTCAACGGTGTCCAAGCTATCGGCACCTAAATCATTGGTGAAAGAAGCTTCGGGGGTAACCTCTGCTTCATCTACACCTAATTTGTCAACAATTATTTTCTTTACTCTTGTTGCAATGTCTGACATAATAGTAATATTTAGTTAATCAGGTGCAAAAATATACTTTTTGAGATAAATACAAAGAAATATAAGTTGTAATGAAATTAATTCTAAAATTACATACGAAGGCAGGTATTTAAATACGTTTTTTTACCAGTCATTTTTATAATAACTTATAAAATAACCAACTGCCGGTCAGCCATCTTCTAAATACCTCCGGAGCCTGTCTTTTTTGGGCCTTCCTTCCAAAATCCGTAATAATCCATCTTCCATTTTCTGCGAAACCCTTACCAGAAAAGGTTTGCAGCATTTGGCACCAATGATGACTTCTATATAATAACCAGGTGATTAATCAACTTTTGGTAAATCAGGACGACACCTCATCAATTAAAACAATAAAATGAATAAATTTTATAGATAGCTGTTTTACCTGCTTATCTATAGTGATGCTGAAACTGAATGGTTCAGTGGTGAATAGTTTACATGTTTGGCCCAATCCTTACATAAGCCAGTTGAATGTTGATTTTAAAAGCGGCAGAGATTGCACGGTACAAATAAGAATAAGCAGTACAGATGGCAAAACAATTATTCATTTAAAAACAGCAGTAAAAAAAGGGCAGAATGATTTTGTGATCAGACGGGCACAAAACCCAACCAAAGGAACCTGCATTTTAAACCTGGTATCAGAAAATAAAATGGAAACCATAAAAATTATAAAACAATAATATTTCTTAGAAGCTGATTAAAAACGATTTCAGCACTTACCATGTAAACTTTTAATTGCCACTAATTGCACTAATTAGCACGAATAAAGCCTATTTTATGTAAAAAAATTAGTGAATATTCGTGCATTCGTGGGATAAATAGAGCCTGCTCAACAACTCGGCCCCTGCAAAATTTTTCAATTTCGTGGCCTGGTATAAATTAAAACTGGCCAGAAACTGGTTGAACGACCTTCCCATACCCCCCTTATTGCTTGGGTTAGGGCAATAAGTGCCTCCCTCGTCATTCTGACAAGGTTTAGCACCAAGGCTATCGCAGCAATCCACGACTGACTTGTAGAGGAAAGCCGGGCTTTTACGTTCTGAAGTCCATACTTCCTCTTGGCCTGCCCAAACTTTCCTTCTATCGGATTGCGCTCGCCAGGACTTAAGTGAACTTTCACTGCCTTTGCGGACGGACGCCCGAGCGGCTTCGCAATGAGTTTGATATCCAATAGCTTTAACTTTTTGCGGTTATCCCTTGTACAGTATATCTGGTCGGCCAGCACTTCTGCCGGATAAAAGCCAAACCTGCTTTTGTACTTCTCCACGGATGCCAGCAGGTACCCGCCTTCGTTGAAGGCCTCCCAGGAAAAATGGTCAATGAAGGTGTATCCTGCTACTACGCTAACCTGCAGCTTACTGCCAAACTCTACTTTCGCACTTTCTTTGCCTCTTACGATGGGGCGTACATGGGGCTGGTGGATATTAACAATCCGGTAATCTATTCGCCTGGTGTGGGTGCGGTGCATCTCTTCCTGCTGGTCATATATAGTATGAAGCACCATCAGGTATTTTTGCTGTCGCGGCGTTAGCGGAAATTTTTTGTAGGCAAACAAAAGAGTGTCTATGTGTCCCAGGTTCCTCCTCAGGTAACGTATCTGCCTTCCGTTCGCCTTGTATATCTCCCTGCTTGTTTTTTTCTTTTTCCTGGCGGCGTTTAAAAACGCTTTTCTTGCAAGTTCCCTGTATGTCCTCACTTTTGTATCTCCATGAAGTGATGGGCTGTATAAAATGTCTATGAGTTCTTCACTCTTTTCCCTGGCGGCATTGAGTAGCTTGAGATCGGTGGGGAACGTAATGTCCTGAGGCGCTACGGTCGCATCCATTAGCAGCCTACCCTTGTTTTCCTTTTTTAGTGAGGCCTTAGTACTTCCTGCACAATCATCTGTTTGCTGTATCCCTTCTGCATGCAAAATATCAGATGCCTGTAAAATTTGTTCTGTTGGTGGTGCCTGCTGTGTCTGAGGCTCCGCTGCGGGAGTTCCTTTTGGCACAACATCCGCACCGGCCTGGTTGCTCATCACAGGCGGATCAACAATGTGTTGCTTACCCTTGTCCGAGGGAGAAGCGTTTTTCTTTTGGTTTGCAACTTCCTCCCGTTCTATGCAAAGTACAGCTATCACATCGTTTATTTTTGACAATAGCTCCAGGCTCAGCCGTTCCCTGATCTCCACAAACAATGTTGGAGAAAAAGGCTCTTCATTGGTGAAGCTGCTGTAACCCAGCAAATATTGCATGAACATGTTCTCCTGTACCTGAGCTATCGTTTCCCTGTCTGAAAGGTTAAGGTAGTGCTTGATGACAATGGCCCCAAGTACAACCCTGCCGCTTATTGGAGGGCGACCCTCCCGTGACGTGAATAATTTGTCGTAGTGGCAGACGATACTGTCCCACGGTATAGCATGCGCCATCTTCACCCACCGGTTGCCTTGAGACAGCTTTTGATCGAACGGTGTCTCGAATCCGGCAAGGGTGAGTTGGTTGGGGCTGACATAACGGGGAGTGGATGCAGGCTTTTTAAGTACCTTTTCAATTTTTCCTTGCATGTGAAATGGATTTTTTGGTTGCAATCCTAAATATATCAATTGTTATAGAGTTTTTAAGCAAACTCTAATTAAAAATTTAAACAGCTTCTTAGGGGTAAGAATTAATCAGGAGCTGTTATGGCCCCTTTTTAATTTTCTGTCCTGCTGCAATCGTTTACGTTTAAAAGAAAGATTTTATTATATTGCAGCATGGGGTTAAAACAATTAGACTACGAAAGTAAAGAATACCAGCAGATGGTAAATCTTCGCTATGAAATTATGCGTAAGCCATTGGGATTATCCTTTTCACCGGAAGAATTGTCTAAAGAAAAGAATGATATATTGATTGGTGCATTCGACGAGGATGAAATGTTGGGTTGTTGTATTCTTACCGACATGAACAAAGGCTGTGTAAGACTCCGCCAGATGGCTGTACAAAAGAACATGCAGGGGAAAGGAATTGGGGAATCCATTATAACATTCGCGGAAAACCTTGCCCGGGATAAAGGCTACAAAACTTTAACCATGCACTCCCGGGACTCGGCAATTGGTTTTTATGAAAAATACGGTTTTAAAGTAAAAGGAGACCAGTTTATGGAAATAAATATACCGCATCATATTATGGAGAAAAAGTTACATTGAAACTTTTAAAGCATGCTTTCATAAGGGTGCAATATCATAGAAAAGCTTTAGATGCCTTACCTAATTAAACCAATCAATACTTTCCAATCTTTGTTGCCAATACTTTTCTTGCAGCATTCACTTCATCGTCCGGAAAGGCATCTTTTGGAACAATAAAGAATGAACGGGTATTGAAATACAGGTGAAAAAAATGCGGGCTCTCCATGGTAGTGCTAAATTCTTTCCATGGCCAGCTTCGGCTTCCTCTTTCATTTTCTATCGTAAATTCTTCCCTGCCAAAAGTAGCCTTAAACTTGTCTTGAAAGGTTGCTGATTTTTTATAGATGATTATTGGCAACACGTACCAAAAAGCAATCATCAAACCAAACCATAAAACAGAACTAACCAAAAAAGCTACAGGAGATATTTTTTTAAGAAAGAACAATAATGCAGAAACAATGGCAAATACATTTACCAATATCATCATTACTTTAATTTCCCGCCTGCTAATAAAATGATAGCGCAGCGCCTGAATTACTTTGCCTTTATTGTAGGTAAAAAATTGGGAGGTCATGATGCAAATATACTGGATATTGGAATCTGGATATATTGGATATTGGATTCCGGATATTGGATATTGGGATGCTTATTGGTGGCTATAATTTATCCGGCATCCTGATGCATGAACCTTTCTCTTACCTGATGGCATTAAATAAAATATTATTGATTTACAAAAATTAAATAACTATAATATTTTATTTTTGTTTAAAATACTTAACAATCCACTACTTGTCAGCAATCATCTATTATTTATCGCTTCCCTTTATTTATCTTTTATCATTATTGCCTTTTCCATTGCTTTATTTGTTATCCGATGCAGTTTACCTGCTATTGTATTATGCAATTGGCTATCGGAAAAAAGTGGTATTTGCCAATTTAAAAAATGCCTTCCCGGAAAAAACAGCGGCTGAAATAATCGTACTTCAAAAAAAATTTTACCGTTATTTCTGTGATCTTTTCCTGGAAACGCTTAAAACACTAACGATTAGCCGAAAACAAATGCTGAAGCATTGTAGCCTGGCCCCTGCTGCTGAAATGTTGTTTAAGCAGTTAGCTGGGGAGAACGAGAGTTTAATCGTAGTAATGGGGCATCATGGCAATTGGGAGTGGGCCGGTAACACTTTCAGCCTTTGCTGCAAACACCAGTTGTATGTGATCTATCATCCCCTCGGCAACAAATACTTTAACGGGCTGATCTGTAAAATGAGGGAAAGGTTTGGAACAAAGCTCATACCGATGAAGGATACTTTCAGGGATATGATCAAAAATAAGGATGAATTGAATGCTACGGCTTTTATCGCAGACCAATCTCCCAACCCTGCAAAAGCGCATTGGATGAGTTTCCTAAACCAGGATACCCCCGTGTTTATGGGTACCGAAAAAATAGCGCAAAAGATTAAATACCCGATTGTATTTGTATCTGTAAAAATTTTAACAAGAGGTTATTATACCCTGTTGGCGGAAGTATTACAGGCGCCCCCATACGTTGGTATTGAAGGTGATATAACAGAATTACATACCAGGAAACTGGAAGCAGATATCATCGCACAGCCCGAAACGTGGCTTTGGACTCATAAAAGATGGAAACACAAACGTGTTTAAAATTTAAATGAGGTACCTTAGCATCTAAAAATCTTATAATGCTCCTGGGTAAAAACCTGATATTAGCTACAAAACCTTTCGCAAAAGAAATAAGGACCAGAAGTTGGTTTCATACTATTTCCACACTTACGCTGTTGATATTGGCACTGGGCAGCACCTTACTGATGCCTTTTATAGCGCTAAAATTAACATGCAGTATTATCGCAGGGTTATTATTGATACGAATGTTCATCATTTATCATGATCACCAGCATCACACTATTTTAACCAAGTCTGCTACCGCCGAAGTGATCATGACGATTTTTGGAATGTACATGCTTTCTCCCACCAGTATCTGGAAAAGATCGCATGATCATCATCACAATAACAACTCTAAATTATTCAGTGCAAGCATTGGATCCTATCCAATCGTTACAAGGAAGAAATATTTGGACATGACCCCTGTTCAAAAATTTACCTACCTCGCCATACGCCACCCCATTACCATTGCGATGGGATATTTTTCCATGTTTATTGTTGGTATGTGCCTGCGTTCATTTATCAGCAACCCGCGGAAACACTATGATTCACTAATAGCTTTGATATTACATATCACCGTGGCCGTGCTGCTTTTTATTTTTGTGGGATGGCAGGCATGGTTCTTTATGTTCTTCTTACCTTTTATAATTGCGTTTGGTATGGGAGCGTATTTATTTTATGCCCAACACAATTTTCCAGGAGTGGAGTTTTATGAAAATAAAAACTGGGTATATGAAAAAGCCGCTTTGGAATCATCCAGTTTTATGAAAATGAACCCCGTAATGGCATGGTTTACCGGCAATATCGGTTATCACCATATTCACCACCTTAATTCAAAAATCCCATTCTACCGTTTACCGGAAGTAATGAACCATTTTGCTGAACTACAAAATTGCAAAACTACTTCGCTTTCACCCAGGGCAATGAATGCCTGCTTCAAATTAAAAGTATGGGACCAGGAAAGCAACCAGATGATTGGAGTAAAGGGGCTTTAACAACAGGATTGATTATTACTTCAAATTTCATATCCCCAATATCTATTGCCCAGAATCATTTTAACGAACACCTAAACAAAAAATTGATACAATGCAATTTACAGCCACGCAAATAGCCGGCCTGCTCAATGGCCAGATAGAAGGTGATGCAAATGTTTCCGTTACCAAATTATCTAAAATTGAAGAAGGGGCCCCGGGTTCTATTTCATTCCTTTCCAACCCCCGTTATACACAATACTTATATGGTACAGAGGCCTCGGTTGTCATTATCAACAAAGATCTTGTACTAACAGCGCCCGTTACCGCTACCTTGATAAGGGTAGAAAGTGCGGAAAATGCTTTCGCACAATTATTGGAAATGTACAACGAGGTAAAGCTTAATAAAAAGGGTATCTCAAAATTGTCTTTTATTGCTGACAGCGCTACCGTAGGAACCGATATTTATGCCGGCGAATTTTCGTTTGTTGGTGAAAATGCGACCATCGGTAACAATGTAAAAATATATCCGCAGGTTTATATAGGTGACAATGCGGTGATTGGCGATAATACCACCCTGTTTGCAGGTGTAAAAATTTATTCTGAAAGCATTATTGGTAAAAACTGTATCATACATTCCGGAACTGTTATTGGCAGCGATGGCTTTAGGTTTACCCCCGAAAACAATCATAAAAAAGTGCCGCAGACCGGGAACGTGGTAATTGAAGACGATGTGGAAATAGGCGCCAATTGTGCCATTGACAGAGCAACACTGGGTTCCACCATCCTGCGTAAAGGAGTAAAATTTGATAATCTTATACACATCGCACATAACGTAGAAATTGGAGAAAACACTTATTTCGCCGCAAATGGAGTAGTGGCTGGTAGTACCAGGATTGGAAAAAATTGCATGTTCAGCGGACAGGTTGGGATCATAGGACATTTAACCATTGCAGACAATACCATCATAACCGCACAATCAGGCATTTCAAAAAGCATCACCAAAAAAGGTGAAGTTATGATGGGTTCGCCCGCTTTTGATGCCGGCAAATACCGGAAAGCATATATTCATTTCCGCAATTTGGATGCATTGGTGCAAAGGGTGGATAAAATAGAAAAGCTGCAAAAGGAAATGGAGCTGAAGGAAGGATAGCCGGATTATGCCTGCGCTGATTTTTTGATCTCTGATTTTTTCAAATTGTTAGTCCATTATTTTTTTGCTGATGGGTGATGCTTTTATGCCGTTGCTGGAATGTCCTTAACACGGTTTCTTATCCCCGGCAAGCCGCTGTTGTGTCTCCGGTCATCAGCCGACCACACTAAAAATGATGTTCGGTTTAATAAATATTTTTTTTGTTTTTCATGGCAACATTGTTGTGTCATCTTAATCCCGGGCAAGGCTTGTGTGCTGCATCGGGACTCCCTTTTACAGCATACCATTGTGTTTCTTTAATTACGTTTTAAATTAAAGAAACATAATACACGCAGATATGTCTTGTGCCCGTCCCGTCAGGGACGATAAATGGGTAGAAAAAAATTATAAGAATTGCAATTCGTTCCATAGGAACGATATGTGAAATGGTCTTGTGGGGGCTTTTATTGTTCAATGAATTTAAGATATAACATTCATCAATTTTGATCCGAATACTTTCAGCAAAATCCTTAAAGCACATACTGTTCCTATGGAACAGAAAAACTTTTATATTTCATGAACTACCCACCTGCCGTTCTTACAGAACGAAATGACAATTTATATAATTAAATAATTTTGCCTTTATCCCGTTAAGGCACAAAACGATCAAGCTGCTTACTCAATAATATACCACGAAATTCTGCCGGAAGCTGCATTTATTATTGATGAATATTATAGAGCAAAGGCTTATCCCAATAACGGTGTGTGCTCCTTTAATTTATAACGTAATAAAAGATCCCCAATGGTATGCGGTACCAGTGAGTCCCGATGCAGCACACAAGCCTTGCCCGGGATTAAGATGACACAACGATGATGCTATGAAACGCCTTAGCTCGTACAATAAAAAAAACTGATTGGATAGCAGTACAACACTGATTAATTTTATTCAACGCTCATTTGCGTGTGGTAAAAGATAATCACTCATTCGCTTAAACGTATTCATTAACAGGATAACATTCTTCAAAATACAAACGCCACCCGAATGAGTGGCGTTGCTTTTATGTGCACGTGTAGATAAAATTTTAATAAACTATGGGGACTTCCAAAATCCATGAGCTTAACTGCATCCCATACTATTTCCGCAATTCAAACATTTGTAGCAGGTGCCGCTGCGCATGGTGATATGTCCGCAGGTATTGCAGGCCGGAGCATCACTCTGCATGCTTTTGGCCGCCGCATTTACCGCATCCAATCCATTGAACTGTTCGGCCGCACTTAAATTATTCTTTACACTTTTTGAAGATTGTACATTACCTGCGGGAGAAGAATTTCCGATGACCCTTACTTCACTTAACTCATGCACCCTGTTACCAATAGTTGGGGTTGATTCATCCCAGGGTTGATTACCCAGGTTTTGCACTTCCGGTTTATCCAATACATGAACTAAATCGTTTCTGCCCAGGTATTCATAAGCCATGGAGCGGAAGATGAAATCAATGATGGAAGTAGTGCTCTTGATATTTGGATGCTCCACCATGCCTGATGGTTCAAAGCGGGTGAAAACGAATTTTTCAACAAACTCTTCCAAAGGAACACCGTACTGCAAACCAATAGAGATAGCAATGGCGAAGCAGTTGAGCATGCTTCGTACAGTAGCGCCTTCTTTTGCCATATCAATGAATATTTCTCCAACTGTTCCATCACCATATTCGCCGGTACGCAGGAACAATGCCTGCCCGTTGATCTTCGCCTTTTGTGTAAAGCCCCTGCGCTTGGCCGGTAGCTTTTTACGCTCTACGATTTTCGCAAGCCGTCCTTTCAATATAGTATCAGGGCTGCTTTGCATGCGCTTGCTTACTTCATCCAATAATTCATCCACCGTCAGTTTGCTCATGTCAACTATACGGGAGGAAGCATTATCTGATTCTACAGTTGTATTTTCCCCGGTAGCAATTTCATCCCCGGCCTTCTTCTTTTTATCTGATTTGTTGCTCAGGGGCTGAGACAATTTGGAACCATCACGATAAAGGGCATTCGCTTTTAATCCAAGCTCCCAGCTCATACGATAGCAATCCGCAATCTCTTCAACCGTTGCTTCGTTTGGCAGGTTAATGGTTTTGCTGATAGCGCCACTTAAGAAAGGTTGTGCTGCGGCCATCATACGGATATGGCCATGCGCATGAATAAAGCGTTCTCCTTTTTGTCCGCATTTATTAGCGCAATCAAATACCGGTAAATGTTCGTTCTTCAAATAAGGAGCGCCTTCTACCGTCATGGTGCCGCAGATGTAAACATTGGCTGCATCAATCTCATCATCGGTATAGCCCAGCGCTTCCAGCAGGCCCCAGCTAAAGTCGTGGTATTGTTCAGATGTAAACCCTAACCGTTGTAATGCAGCTTCTCCAAATGTGTAAACATTGAATACGAAACCAATTTCAAAAGCAACGCCCAGGGCAGCTTCGGCCTTAGCAATTTCATTTTTGGTAAAACCCTTTGCCAGTAAAGATTGTGTATTGATAAAAGGTGCGCCTTCCAGTGTGGCATGGCCTTTTGCATAGTTCACTATTTCTTCCAGTTCTTTTTCGCTGTACTTTAAATTGCGCAAAGCGGCCGGTACACTTTGGTTGATGATCTTAAAATAACCACCACCACTTAACTTTTTAAATTTCACCAAAGCAAAATCAGGTTCTACGCCAGTGGTATCGCAATCCATTACCAGGCCGATGGTCCCGGTAGGCGCAATCACGGTGGTTTGCGCATTGCGGTAACCATTCTTTTCGCCTAACTGTACCGCATCATCCCATGCTTTTATTGCTGCGGTAAGTAAATAATCGGGGCAATATTTTGAATTGATCCCCTCTGGTTTTATTTCAATTCCTTCATAAGCATCCTGTGCATCGTAAGCCGCCGCACGGTGGTTACGCATTACACGGAGCATGTGTGTTTTATTGTCTTCATATTTGGTGAAAGCGCCTAAGAAACCAGCCATCTCAGCGGAAGTTTTATAAGCTACTCCTGTCATGATCGCTGTGATAGCGCCTGCTATCGCTCTTGCGGCTTCACTATCGTAAGGGATGCCACTTACCATGAGCATGCTGCCCAGGTTAGCATATCCAAGGCCCAGTGTCCTGTAATCGTAAGAAAGCTGTGCTACTTCCTTTGATGGAAACTGCGCCATTAATACGGAGATTTCCAATACCGCTGTCCACATGCGGCAGGTATATTCAAAACCTTTTACATCAAAACTGTTGTCACTTTCTTCAAAAAAACGACGAAGGTTTACAGAAGCCAGGTTACAGGCTGTATTGTCCAGGAACATATACTCGCTGCATGGGTTAGATGCCCTGATGGGGCCACCTTCGGGGCAGGTATGCCATTCGTTGATAGTGGTATCGTATTGTGTGCCGGGGTCAGCGCATTTCCATGCAGCATGGGTAATTTGTTTCCACAATTTAGCGGCCTTTACTTTTTTCATTACCCTTCCATCACTTCTTCCTTTCAGTTCCCAGTCGCCATCCGCATCCAGTACTTTAAAAAAACCGTTCGGTATGCGAACTGAGTTGTTGCTGTTTTGTCCGCTAACGGTACGGTAAGCCTCGCCTTCATAATCGCTTGGGTAACCGGCGGCAATTAAAGCCGCCACTTTATCTTCTTCTTCTACTTTCCAGTTAACGAATTTTTCAATTTCGGGATGGTCCAAATCAAGGCAAACCATTTTAGCCGCACGACGGGTAGTTCCGCCACTTTTAATAGCTCCTGCGGCCCTGTCACCAATTTTAAGAAAACTCATCAAACCACTGGAAGTACCACCACCACTTAATTTTTCTCCTTCGCCCCGTATGCTGCTGAAGTTGGTACCTACACCACTTCCGTATTTGAATATCCTTGCTTCCCTAACCCACAGGTCCATAATACCTCCTTCATTTACCAGGTCATCATCCACACTCAATATAAAACAGGCATGCGGCTGTGGCCTTTCATAAGCCGATGTTGATTTTTTCAACTGTCCATCAACCGCATCAACATAATAGTGGCCCTGGGGTTTGCCGGATATGCCATATACTTCATGTAAGCCGGTATTAAACCATTGCGGGCTATTGGGTACACAGGCCTGGTTTAGGATAGAATATGCCAACTCATCGTAAAATACCTGTGCGTCATTTTCAGTAGCGAAATAATTGTAACGTTCGCCCCATACCCTCCAGCAATGTGCCATACGATGCGCTACCTGCCTTATGGTTGTTTCCCTGCCACTCGTACCATCAGCCTGCGGCACGCCTGCTTTACGGAAATATTTTTGCGCCAAAATATCCGTGGCTATCTGGCTCCACCGCTTCGGCACTTCCACATTGTCCATTTGAAATATCACTTCGCCGGAAGGGTTCTTAATTACTGAAGTACGATAATCGTACTCGAACATATCATATGGGGATACACCCTCTTTTGTAAACTGCCGGCTGAACTTCAGGCCTTTAGTTGTATTTTTTTGTGTTGGCATATAAAATATTGATTGATGGGTTATGTAATTATTATTTGAATTGAGGACAACGAAAATATCTATACTCAATGACTTTTTCATTGCTTACATATTAACACCTGTGCATAAATAAAGTGGATAATTTTTTAGAAGCAACAGTGCAGGGCTTTTGAGTAGTTTTCAACTGTTTTAAAAAAAATAGGGAATAAAAAATATTGGAAAGTTCAATCTCTTTTCTTTATCACCAATCGTTATCATTGTCCTGGCTTGGAAGCTATGGGCATCATCGTTGTGTCATGCCGACTTTCGGCATCCCGATGTTACACTTGAATCGGGACTTTTACCGCATACCAATGGGGAACTTTAATTGCGTTATGTTAAAGAAGAAGCGTATAAATTTCTACATCCCGGCTCGTCGCTTCAAACGCATCCGCCTCAGAGGTACTTTAACAGTCAAAAAGCTAACGCATTAAAATAAATCAGACATCGAAAAATCAGCCATCAGACATCAGAACCTTATCTTTATTTAATGAGAGCGGTAATACAAAGGGTAACACAGGCCAGTGTAACAATTGATGACAATATTAAATCAGCAATTGCTAATGGGCTATTGGTATTGGTTGGCATTGAAGATGCTGATACGGATGAGGATATTGAGTGGCTCAGTAACAAAATAGTGAACCTCCGCATTTTTGATGATGAAAATAAAGTGCCGAATATTTCAGTGAGGGATACGGGTGAGGATATATTATTGGTAAGCCAGTTTACGTTGCAGGCCAGTACCAGGAAGGGCAACCGGCCTTCGTACATTCGTGCAAGCAAGGCGGAAGTTGCCATACCTATTTATGAAAAGCTGATAGTACAATTGGAAAAGGACCTGGGTAAAAAAATATTTACCGGGGAGTTTGGCGCCGATATGAAAGTAGCGTTGGTGAATGACGGGCCGGTGACGATAATTATTGATACGAAGATGAGGGAATAGCACGAATTTTATAACACGAATTTTTAAGGCACGAATTACACGAATTAAAAAAGCAATATGACAGAAATTATTTTAAAGGAAGAATCTTATCAGCTTATTGGGATTTGTATGGAAGTGCACCGGGAGCTTGGAATGGGGTTTAAAGAAATAGTTTATAAGGATGCGTTAGAGTATGAATTTAAAACAAGAAACATTCCATATACCCGGGAAAAAGAATATAAAATCGCTTACAAAGAAATTATACTTCCTCACCGATACAATGCTGACTTCATAGTTTATGGAACAATAATTCTTGAAGTAAAAGCAACTTCAATGATAGTAAATAACTTTGTAAGGCAAACGATAAATTATCTGAAAGCCTCCGGCCTGCAATTAGGAATTATAGGAAACTTTGGTGAACCATCATTTGTATCCAAACGAGTTGTATTTTAATTCGTGAAATTCATGCCTTAAAAATTCGTGTTAAAAAATTAGTGCTATGTCCATCTAATAGCCATAAGCAAACATTGTATTTTAATTCGTGAAATTCGTGCCTTAAAAATTCGTGTTAAAAAAAATTAGTGTTATGACCATTCAACAGGCGCAAACAGACGTTGACCAATGGATAAAAACCGTTGGTGTAAGATACTTTAGCGAACTTACTAACCTGGGTATCTTGATGGAAGAGGTTGGAGAACTTTCAAGGCTGATGGTAAGGAAATATGGCGAACAATCTTTTAAAGAAAGCGACGGCCCTCCTCTTTCGGAGGAGGACGGGAGGAGGAGGCTTGGAGATGAAATGGCGGATGTACTTTGGGTGCTGATTTGCCTGGCCAACCAAACCGGTGTTGACTTAACAGCAGCACTGGAGAAAAATTTTGAGAAGAAGAATTTGAGGGATGGGGACAGGCATAAAAATAATGACAAACTGAAATAACATGACAGACACCCCTAAACATGTTCAGGAAATTCAATTAAAACTTTGGCTGGCAAAAACCCCCGGCGAGAGGCTGCTACAGTTTCTTACAGATAATGATGCCATGTATAAAGCGATATTAAAAGCCAGGGGGGAGATGAAGAAAGAAAGGCCGGAGTAAATAATATTTATTTTCTGTTTTAATGCTGAGGTTTTTCATTAAATAAAACTATACCGCAAATCTACTCCACAATTAAAGTTCCACATTGGTATTCAGTACACGAGTGCGACGCAACGATGATGCCATGGAATTCTTCTGCCCGGATAACAAAATTACTATTTGAATAAAAAAGAAATACCCCTACGCTTAATTGAAAACTTTCCCTACGCCCTGCTAAATGCCTGGTTCAAAAATACTTTTACTACCTTAACTTTGCGCCCATTATGGCAAACGAAGCAAACAATTTCCCCGAACTGATCGCCCATTGTAAAGAGTACGGTTATATTTTTCAATCCTCCGAAATTTATGATGGCCTGGCGGCGGTATATGATTATGGGCAGAATGGCGCACAGTTAAAAAAGAACATCCGTGATTACTGGTGGAAGAGCATGACGCAACTGAACGACAACATTGTTGGTATTGATGCGGCCATCTTTATGCACCCCACCACCTGGAAGGCGAGCGGCCACGTGGATAATTTCAGCGACCCGATGATTGATAATAAAGACAGTAATAAAAGATACCGGGTTGATCATTTAATTGAAGGATTCGCGGAAGACCAAAAAGCAATTGGCAACGGGCAATTGGCAAATGATATATTGGCTTCGATGGATGCCTTATTGGTAGCAAGTGACTACACAGGTTTAAAAAAACTGATTGAAGACAACAACATAAAATGCGCCATCAGCAAAACCTGTAACTGGACGGAGGTGAGAGAATTTAACCTGATGTTCAGCACACAAATTGGTAGTGTGGCGGAAGAAAGCGATACCATTTATTTACGTCCCGAAACGGCGCAGGGTATTTTTGTAAACTTTTTAAATGTGCAAAAGACCGGCCGCATGAAGATACCCTTTGGTATTGCGCAAACCGGTAAGGCGTTCAGAAATGAAATTGTGGCAAGACAATTTATATTTAGAATGAGGGAATTTGAGCAAATGGAAATGCAGTTCTTTGTACGGCCCGGCACGCAAATGGAATGGTACAACTACTGGAAAGAAGAAAGAAAGAAATGGCATGAGAGCCTGGGCATACCTGCTGAAAAATTACGCTTTCACGATCATGTTAAACTGGCGCATTATGCGGATGCCGCTTTGGATATTGAATTTGAATTCCCCTTTGGCTGGAAGGAGCTGGAAGGCATTCATAGCCGCACCGATTTTGACCTTACCCAACACCAAACCTTTAGCAAAAAGAAAATACAGTATTTCGACAACGACCTGAAAGAGGATGGAAAGCCTTATGGCAACTACATTCCATACGTGGTAGAAACTTCGGTGGGATTAGACAGGTTGTTTCTTACCATCATCAGCCTGGCTTATGCCACCGAAGAATGGACGAAGGAAGATGGCACTAAGGATAGCCGGGTGGTACTCCGCATACCGGCAAAAATAGCTCCTACCAAACTGGCCATTTTACCTTTGCTGAAAAAAGATGGCCTGCCTGAAATAGCCAGAGAACTGATGAATGAATGCAAGGGAAGCTTTATGTGTTTTTATGAAGAAAAAGATGCGATCGGTAAACGTTACCGCCGCATGGATGCGGTCGGTACTCCCTTCTGTGTTACCATCGATCACCAGACAAAAGAAGATAATACTGCTACTATTCGTTACAGGGATACTATGTTGCAGGAAAGGATTGCGATTAAAGATTTGAAGGGGTTGGTTATGGAGAAGATGGGGTGAATGAGAAATTATTCTAATAAACTGAAGTATCTTTAGAGTATGGATAAAAAAATTCCAACAATATATTTAGATACATCAGTGTTTGGTGGTTATTATGATATAGAATTTGAAGAAGACACATATCTTTTGTTTGAAAAAATAAAATTAGGGCAGTTTAGGATTGTATATTCAAACACAACTGAAGATGAGCTGTTGGAAGCACCGGAAAAAGTTCAGGCATTACTTCCTGGCATAGATAATGATTTGAAAATAAAAGTAGAATTAAATGAGGAAGCTGTTAATCTTGCTGACATGTATTTAGCAGAGAATGTAGTGGGCAGAACAAGCCGCACAGACTGTTTTCACATTGCGATGGCAACAATTAATGCAGTTGATATTTTAATAAGCTGGAATTTTAAACACATTGTTAATGTAACAAAAATAAGAGGATACAATGTAGTCAATATGAAATTAGGCTATCCTGTAATTGATATACGTTCACCCAAAGAAATTATATACAATGAAGAATAAAGTAATTATAAAAAAAGATTTTGACGCCGTAAAATTTATGCGTGAAACAAGAGATAAAATAACTGCTGAAACCCAAAATATGAACTTTGCAGAATTGAAAAAATATTTTGAGCAAAGACGGTTAAAGTTAACTAAATAATATACTTTCTTTTATTTTTAACCACATTGTAATGAAGTGCCGTGACAGGGGAGATACGAAATTATTCATCCCTTGAAATCAGTTTGAATAAAAAAAGTATTCCGGTGGATGAACAAACGATCATATCATTAATTGAAAAATTTCAGTCGTTGAACTTATCAGCCATTATTGATTTTGATAAGTTTAACCACTATGCTATTACCCACCACTCCACCACTATTGAAGGCAGCACACTCACCGAAAATGAAACCAGGCTTTTATTAGACGAAGGTATTACGCCTGCAGGAAAACCATTGCTGCATAGCCTGATGGTGCAGGATCATTACAATGCACTGTTATTTATTATTCAAAAAGCTAAAGAAAAGGTTTCTGTTACACCAGATTTTATTAAAACCATTAATGCTGCCGTATTAAAACAAACCGGCAGCATCTATCAAACAGTTTTTGGTGAGCTGGATGCCAGCAAAGGACTTTTTAGAAAAGGGAATGTAAGTGCAGGCAACAGTTATTTTGTTGGCTACCAAAAGGTGGAAGAACTGGTAAGCAAACTTTGCGATGGCATTGCTATAAAACCTGCTGCCGCCATAACCATTACAGAACAATTGAATATTTGTTTTGACGCACATTTTGATTTAGTAACTATTCATCCCTTTTACGACGGTAACGGAAGAACGGCCCGCCTGCTGTTGAATTACCTACAACTATACTTTAATCTCCCCGTAAGTATAGTTTTTAAAGAAGATAAGGCAACTTACTTTGAAGCGCTGCAACAAACAAGGAAAGAAGAAGACATCCACCTCTTCAGGAAATTTATGTATGCGCAGTATGCAAAATACCTGCAACAGGAAATTGAAAAATTTGAACAGATAGACAAAAGCGTTACCAAAGGCAAAGGATATTCATTTGTGTTTTAGCAAAAGCTTTACCGGTTTTTCTACCCTTTCTTTTTTAATACCACCGGTTCCTTCAGGTACTCAAATATTTTTTGATACACTTCTTTTATGATGGGGTACATGTCTGTTTCATAAAGGCTTTTCTTAAACTCAAACTGCATCATGCACCTTATAAAATTTGTTTCCTTATCAAACATTACATGCCTCATAAATAAAATGTCCTTATCCGGATCGGATAATTTCAATGATTTTGGTGTTTCATCTACAACATAATTTGGAGGAAGCTGTATAGTGAAGTTTAATTGAATGCTGCGCCGGTAACCAAAATTTATATTTGAAAAACGGTTATCGCTAAGAAATGGATTGAAATCAAAACCAGTGAAAAGATTCAGAGGTAAAAATGAATACTCTCCGGTGGTATTTAACCTGCCCGAAATTTTACAATGTTGTTCCAATGCAAGTGAATCATTGTCTATATTGGTTATTTCAAGATCCTTTCCGGCGATACCAGTTCCGTCAACTATAAAATGCCGGGTGAGGAATTTGGTTTTATCGTCCTTATAATCCTCCAGTTTTTTTACTCTTGCATAATCAATGCTTTTTACGATAACCTCTCCCGATAGCGCCCCGTCTTCTGCCAATTTAAGATCTGCTACAATATTTTCTTTGTATTGCAGGGTATCATTGATAATACTAATTATTCCGCCCGCCTTTCGGTTAACAACAAACGCAGTAGTATTTAAAATGGCGGAAGGCGTTAAATGCGGGGGTATGGTTTTATCGGTTGCATCCAGGTAATATTTCTTGTTATTGATGATGACACAGGCAAACACGGTGTTAAACTGGTCAATAAACGGATAGCTTTTATCCACCTTTCCATTAAAGCGCTCACTTACCAGCATCGGGTATGCTTCAAGGCCGGCTTCTTTTAAAAGATTAATCAAAAGCAGGTTGATTTCGCCACTGGTACCGCTCTTTTTTTGCCATGCTTCCTTTACTCCCCCTATAGCGTAAATGCTGTACATATTGTTCCAAGCCATGTTATTCCGAACATAATTAAAAATGCCTTTCATTTTTTCTTCCGGCAAAACCAATGCCTTCATTTGTTTTATAAATTCATCCGTGCCTTCGATATTTTTATTAAGCTGTACCCCAAAATTCTTATCCACTATTAATTCACGGGTCACTTCATCCCATGTGGTCGTATATTTTTTTTTGAAGTCACCACCCATGCCAAGCCCGCTTAACTGGAAGATCACTTTTTGCAGGTAATCTTTACGTGCATCCATGTAGGGCTCGTTTCCCAGGCCCGGGATATTTTTCATTTCAAAATAAACACCACCACTATAAGTTTCCTTCCTGATGGTTATTGGTATATTCAGCGTTTTATTTACCCGGTAAGCAAATTCCGCATTTGGCAAAATAACAAGTGTGTATTTACTGATCAGTACAGGCAACTCTTCCTGGAAATCCCAATCTTTTAGCCCACCATAATGCTTCATGGTACTGCGGTATTTGTACTCAATGATGCTGCCGGCTTTAATGGCGGGAAACGCAAACACCGTCTCTCCCCAACGCTCATTCGTCTTTTTTGTGTAGATGCTCTTTCGGTCTAATTTTGTTTGCACCTGGTTGTTATCTACCACATTAATGGTCATTCCTTCCACCATATTAATCTCTTCAAACCCATCCTTTCTATAAAAAGGAATGGAGACATTGGCCGATTCAATGCCTTTTTCTTTCAATATCTT
>JANOTW010000055.1:0-1765 GCA_031416575.1 Ferruginibacter sp. | reverse complement strand
TTATATCACATTGTATGTATGCCAACACCAATAAATCACCGCCATCCGGCAGCAATACAGTACAAATCTGTAAAGCAACCAAACCCAAGATTGCTCTTCGGGCTGGGTCGGCTATTGCTTGAAAAACATCTCTACGTATTTCCATTTTATGCAGTTATTTGACTGCGCAATTTTTTTGTCTAATTTTTTTAATTTTTATTTTGGGAAGTCAAAAGTCGAAGGGGAATTCTGTCTGTTTAGCCCTACCATTGGCTATAACGTTCGAGTATTTGCGAAGGCAGGGAATTCCTTGATTGTCCAGCCCGGTACAAATGCCCAATTGAAAATATATTGTTGAAGTTATGAACTAAAGCTGAAAATTGAACGTCGGGCCTGAACCGCTGCTGGTGCTTGCACATAGCTGATGTTCCATTGTCCAGCCCTGCTTTTGCAAATACTTTTGTTGGCGGTAGTAGGTATTGTCCTCACTTCATTCGTAGCTATTCATATATTTAGTCAATAGAATTTTGTCCCCATTGTAAGATGAGTTAAAAACTTTCTATAACTGCCCGACTTGTCGGCCTTTTAAAAGGATTACTCAAAAAACGGTCGACTAAATAATTAAACATTTCAGGGTCTTCACCAAGCGCAAAATGAGTAGCTCCCGGGAGCACTGCTAAATTTGCTTTCGGAATGGTCCGATAAATTTCCAAAATATGCTCGGGTTTAAATAAATCATCGTCTCCGGACATGATAAGAACAGGGATTCTGATTTTTAACAGTTCCTTTGTAGCTATGTTTGGATATTTATCCATTAGCTCGTAGTGCATTTTTTTTCTTAATAGTTCAGGTGAATGATTTCCTTCGTTTACTTGCTTGGTCATTTTTGCCAAATCATTTCTTGTTAAATCAATAAGCCAACTAAACGTTGCAGTTGTGTCAACTCTTAAATTCGGCCCCATAGCCACTAACTTTTCAAATTTATCTGGGTACTTAATGGCCAGTAGCAGACCGATAATTGCACCGTCACTTTGACCAAGAATCGAAATGGATTTAAGATTTAAATGGTTCACTAAGGAATAGAAATCCTCTGCCATTAGCTCATAGGTTAATTCTTTGTCGCCATTCTCTGTTTTTCCATGAGCCCGACTATCGACTACAATTACTCTATAGTTCTTTTTGAAATGCTCAATTTGGCACCTCCAACTGTAAATGTCACCACCGTTTCCATGAATGAGGAGAAGTGAAGGTTTATTTGAATTACCATAAATTTCATAATACATACTTATTCCATTCACTTTTGCTAATGCTCCAGTCTTTGAGTTGTTACCATAGTTTATTGTTGTTTTGCAACCAACCTGAGCTACACAATGAAAAGAAAGGAGAATGCAAATGATAATTAGTGTTAAATGATTCTTCATTATAAATTGTATTTTAAGTTTAATAGTCAATTTGTCTTGGTCGTCTTTGAAATGTTTCTCTTTTCCTCGTGCAGAATTTTTGTTAGTAAAGTGTCATCTGTTTATTTGAAAATTACTTTGTCCGACCCTATGGCTGGCAACGAACAGGGCTTGCCGAAGTGGGGGCAATAGAATTCCGTCCGCTCGGCTAACTGAAGCTAAATTTATAAATAAAAGTTGATGATTTGCATATAGCTAAATTAATATCGTCAAGCTGGATATGAAGCCAAATTGAAAAACAAAAAGTTGAAACACGGCTTCCGTCCGCCCCCATTTTGGCAAACCCAATGTTACCTGCATACCCTTCTCAGTCGTTGTCAATTGTT
>JANOTW010000054.1:0-3372 GCA_031416575.1 Ferruginibacter sp. | reverse complement strand
GAGGAGAGCCCGGCGCCACCAGAATAATAGGTGCTTTTAAAAGTAGGATAATTAACCACGGTTGGGCCATTGAGCATATTGCCATCTGATTTTTGTAAATGCCCCAGGGAATCTTCCCTGTATAGGTTTACCAGGCGGCTGGCTTTATCCTGCGGAACAAAAAAGTAGGTATCCTTCATGCCCAGTGGCTCAAAGATCCGGGCCCTGAAAAAATCATTGAGCGTACTGCCGGATATAACTTCTACCAGGCAACCCAGCAGGTCGGTATTTAAACCATAAGTAAATTTTTCGCCAGGCTGGTGCATCAGGGGCAATTTACCCAGGCGGTTCATCGCATCCAGCAGCGTACTGTTGGTAACACCTAAGCCGGGGGTTATATTATTTTTAGCGTAAATGGCATTGGCTTCCTTACTGCCAATTTGCGCATAGCCAAGGCCGGAAGTATGTGTAAGCAGCTCCCGGATACTGATCTCTTTTTTAGCCGGAACGGTTGTATAGGCGCTATCTTCCGAATTGAATTTATCCAGCACCATTTGCTTTTTAAAAGCGGGGATATATTTTGAAACAGGATCATCCAACAGCAATTTTCCTTCCTCGAACAGCATCATGATGGCTACGCTGGTGATGGCTTTTGTTTGTGATGCGATCCTGAAAATGTCTTCTTTTAATAAGGGCGTTTTGCCGGCAAGATCATTGAATCCCGCCGCTTTGTAATATGCTATTTTGCCATTGCGGACCACCAGCGCCACACCACCGTTCATCCATTCTTTTTGTACCCATTCATTCATGGCCTTATCAATAAGCAGCAGGCGCTGGGTGGAAAAACCGGCTGCTTCGGGATTGGTGGCGGGGATTATTTTTTGTGCGGAGAGGATGGATAACTGCAGGATGATGAATAAAAAGAAAAGAAATTGTTTTTTCATAAACTATGTTTTTATTTTTTTAAATAGAACGGTCAACAAGATATATCAAATTTCAGGACTCCTTGCCCCGCACCTGAAAATAAAAGGCCCTCAAACCTCCCGATGAACCGGGACAGGCCCTTCCCGAAAAAATCGGGATGTTCCAAAAGGGGCAAAAAAACGCAAATTGAATTACCCCCTTTTATTGAAATATACAGGGTTGTCAATGTAAGCCGACTGATGTTTTTTTACAAATAACGTGGGTAATGCTCCCCAATGTTATGCCGTATAAGGACACAACGACGCTGCCATGATACTTAGGCCCCGCTCACTACAAATGCCCGTAACCAAAGAAAAAATGTTTTTATACATGTGGCGGCCCCACTAAATCAGGATACATTTATCAGCCACATAAACGTTTCTAATTTGTCCTCATTTAATTTATGCGAAGCTAAACATATTTTCATTTTTTATAGCCCGCCCCCCGCAATGCAGTACCGCTTCTTACACCTGTATGTTTGGCTTCATCCATTACCAACCGGCCATTTACCAGCATATAAATAAAGCCTTTGGAGTATTGATGCGGTTGCTCAAAAGTAGAAAGGTCCTGCACTTCTTTTTCATTGAATATTACCATATCGGCAGCAAGGCCTTCTTTTAAAATGCCCCGGTCTTTCAACCCGAATTTTTGTGCCGGCAGGGAAGTCATCCTTCGAATGGCTTCTTCCAATGAAATGATATTTTCCGATCTTACATATTTGGCTAATACCCTTGCATTGGTACCGTATCCACGGGGATGCGGGACCCCCTGCCCGTATGCCCTTATACTGGCATCAGATGCAAACATATTGAAGGGATATTGCATTATCCGTTTTACATCTTCTTCGCTCATGCCATGAAATACCATGCCGGCGCCGCCCTGCTGCATCATTTCAAAAATAGTGACGGCTTCTTCTTTGGCCTTGTGCTTTCGCCCTTTAAGCAGGTTAATGGCTTCAATGCTTTTTCCATTCAACGTAGTATCGGCTTTATAATAAGCTACCACTGCGTAACTATAATGCTTCAGTTTCCGGTTCTTTAATTTCTTCATCATCTTTTCTATCACACGTTTTCTTGTCTCCGGCTGGTTTAACCGGGCATTGATAGAATCCTGTCCATCAGCTAAAATTTCATCCGGTATCAAAGTGCTTAATGAAGTACTGCTTGCGGTGTAAGGATACTGGTCAATGGTTACATCAATCCCTTGCCTTCGTGCCTCAATGATCATTGGTAATGTTTCTTTGCTGCGGCCCCAGTTTTGTTGCCCGCTCAGTTTAAAATGAGATATTTCCACGGGTATCCCTGCCTCCCTGCCAATGTGCAGCGCTTCTTCAATTGCCTGCGTTACACTATCGCCTTCATCACGCATGTGTGTAGCGTAAACGCCGCTATATTTTGCTGCGGCCTTTGCCAACCGCAGCACTTCCGCTGTTTTGGAATAGGTGCCGGGAATATAAATAAGCCCGGTGGACAAACCTGCCGCACCATCTGTCATTGCCTGCTCAACCAACTTTTCCATATCCACTAATTCCGCTTCGGTTGCATCCCGGTTGGCACGGCCCATTATAGCTTTGCGTACATCATTGTGGCCTATCAATGATGCTACATTCACTGATAGCTTTAGGGAATCAATCCACTTCAGGTACTTACCTATATCAACATTGGAAGAGCCGCAATTACCGGTGATGACCGTGGTAACGCCATCGTAAATAAAATTATCTGCCGTGGGCGTTTTTTGTTCATCACCTTCAAGATGGGTATGCACATCTATAAAGCCGGGGGCTATTATTAAACCTGCAGCATTAATTTCTTTCGTGCCTTTTATACCTGTAATTTTTCCAATCTTAATGATCCTGCCGTTACTAACGGCAAGGTCTCCGTAGTACCATGAGTTTCCTGTACCGTCTATGATCTTTCCATTGCGTATAATAATATCAGCGTTATCCTGGCACACGGCTACCAATGGAAAAAGAATACTTAACAATAAAAGTTTCATCCTATAAAATTTCCCCAAGTTAACATTTGAATTTTTATTGTTGCCAGCCTGATATCACTTATGAACATTGTTGCGTCGCACTCTTTTACTATTGTATTAAATATCAGCTGTAATTACCCACGCAAACTTTAATTATTACCAACAATAGAATAGGAAAGCAGTATTTAACCCAAAGTGTTTTGCTCAGTCCTTACGAGCATTCAGACTTGTTAGGTACAAAAACTAAAAGATAAATCCTGATCGTGAAAACTATATTAAATTGCTTTGCATAACCTATAAACTATTATCACGAATGAAGAGAATAATAACACTCATCCTTTGTTGCATAATTTGCGCAGCTTCTTTTAGCCAGGCAAATAACACAAACCCCCCAACAACAAACGCCGCCACTGTAGCGGTTGGCGCCAATCCCCTAGCCGGAAGGTGGGAAGCAAT
>JANOTW010000053.1:0-2544 GCA_031416575.1 Ferruginibacter sp. | reverse complement strand
TTAATATACTCATGACAATGAGATTGTTTAAAATGTTGCTTTTCATTCGGGTACAATTCAAATTTTCGCTGGCTGGTGTCCCACCGGCCACAGCCTTGATAAGTGGGGCGAAAATTTGAAATGCACCCTTTCATTTCTTTTGCTTCAAAAATTCAGCTTATTTTTGCAACTTAACCATGTCAACATACAGCAATACAAAATTTAAGGAAGAAGGCGATACCATTACCGCCACAGAAGAATCCTGCACCCTCATTGTATGGAATGATGAGGTAAATACTTTTGAATGGGTAATTGAAACCCTGATTGAAATATGCGGGCATTCGCAGCAACAGGCGGAGCAATGCGCTATCATTATAGACAGTAAAGGAAAGTATGCCGTTAAAGAAGGTACTTACGAAATGCTGAAACCAATGTGCGATGCGATAACAGACAGGGGCATTGGCGCTACAATTGAAGTAATTGCAAATTAGCCCCCAGGCCCGGTCCCTGGCGGGCAGTTCTTTTATGCGCATGCCCTGATTCCAAAAATAATTTAGCTAAGACCGGGCCTATGTTTTATTTATTTTTTTGTCCCGGCATTTGTTTTTCAATTAAACATCGTTGCAAATATGATTTTGTTATTGTTTCATTTTGGTAAAAAGAAATAATAACCACTCGTGTACCGAATACCAATGTGGATCTTTAATTACGTAACAGATTGCCATTTTTTTTGAAACCCTACAGCCATTTACCATGTAGGAACACGCCGCGGCGTGTTCCTACGCTGTTCCAACACCCCGGTATATTTATAAGCTATGATTGATGCCCCAACAAATTTTATCTTTACAAAATGTTTTTATTGAACCAGGATTTAATATTTCCTCCTGTTGAAATGGCCAATGCCGAAGGCATACTTGCCATCGGCGGCGACCTTGGTACAGAGCGGTTATTACTTGCCTACCGCAGCGGCATTTTCCCCTGGTACAATGAAGGTGAACCAATCGTATGGTGGAGCCCCGATCCACGGTTTGTTTTATTTCCGGCAGAATTAAAAGTGAGCAAAAGCATGCAGACAGTTTTAAACAATGGCAAGTTCCGCTTTACCATTAACCGTGCTTTTACCAGGGTAATTCAAAACTGCAAGACAACTTACCGGAAAGACCAGGACGGCACCTGGATATCCCCTGCTATACAAGACGCTTACACGCAATTGCACCAGCTCGGCTATGCACACAGTGCCGAAGCATGGATGAACGGAGAACTGGTGGGTGGCTTGTATGGAATAAGAATTGGAAACGTATTTTGTGGTGAAAGTATGTTTAGTAAGACCAGCAATGCAAGCAAGTTTGCATTCATCAAATATGTGCAGCAGTTACAAAAAGAAAATATCGCATTAATAGATTGCCAGGTTTACACGGCACACTTCGAAAGCCTCGGCGCAAAGATGATTGAACGGAAAAAATTCATGGAGTTGCTTGGGGAAAATTTGTAGCCTGCTTCAATTATTTTCTGTTGTTATCTTACATTTTTAAAATATCCGGCAAGTTAGGTCACGGCACACATTTATTAAAAACCCCGCCTGGCAACAAAAACTGAACTTTGGAAAATTACCTATGAACAGTATATTGAAATTTAACAGTCGTTATTTTGTTCTGGCAGTTTTATTATTTGGTATTGAAATACTAATCGCCAAATTTGCACATGATCAAATCTTACGGCAATACGTTGGCGACTTGCTGGTTGTAATACTGATTTATTGTTTTGTAAAATCTTTCCTTGCAACACCTTTTATAAATACAGCCCTTGCAGTTTTAGCATTTTCATACACGGTTGCTTCCGTGGTTGGTTTACTGTTAACGCACCAAAAACTCTTCCCACCTCCGTGGTCCGGTGTCCCCACAGGCCACGTGCTGCATTAAAATTCTTCGCCAAAATGTGTAAGCAACCCAAACCCGTTTACATTTTGCTCATAAAATATTTTCTGATGAATTATGGTGGCCTTTGTCTTCAAAGTCCTGGGCTATCATTTTTTATGATACGATAATTCATTTCGCTACAGGCCGGTGGGGCGCAACCTTGTAGAGTAGGATTTGGATTAATCATAGAATTCGGAGGTAAGTCTGTAGCCACCTACTATGTAAAGCCTTTATAACTATTTGTTTTATATTTACAAACAAAAACAATCCCTATTGATATATTTAAAATATGCTCTACGATGATACAAAAAACAAGATCCAGGATATCATTAACGGAACGCACATTAATTGGCAAACAGATAATTGCACAGCAACCCGCAATTACTTATGCCGAAGCTTTAGTGCAAGTACAACGGTTAAAAAAGACTTCGACAGCAGACTCCTCATTAAAAAAGAGCAGGCAAAAGTTTTAGTAAAGTATATAGATCAAAATGATCTTTGGATACAGCAACCACCCCAGGCAGACCGGTTGTTGACAATAGGCGGAGAAGCTGAAATTTATATGAGCGTGGAGGATGGCCATGTTATAAAGCTCAACGATGCCATATATTATTCCACCTGGCTTGATTTCTTCAACAGCATTCTCTTT
>JANOTW010000052.1:0-3706 GCA_031416575.1 Ferruginibacter sp. | reverse complement strand
TCAAATTATTAAGAAGATGGAAAATAATTTCAGCAAAGGTTGTGGATTTCATCGCCGTGGCCGGTATCTTCAACTACCACAGCTACGATCGGGAAGCGGCAATTTGGGATGCACCCGATTTTTCTTCCAGCCCTGATTTTTGAAGTTAAACGCTAACTTGCGAAAGTAAATTGAAAAATCAGCTTCTAAAATCCATGAAAGTTTCCCTTATTACAGTTACCTATAATTCCGCGATTTACCTGGAGGATTGTATCAATTCTGTTGCGGAACAGCAATTCCCCGATATTGAACATATCATCATTGATGGCGGATCAACAGACGGTACATTGGATATTATAAAAAGGCACGAAAACCGTATTGCCAAATGGGTATCGGAAGCTGATAAGGGAATGTATGATGCAATCAATAAAGGGATGAACCTGGCAACGGGTGAAATTGTCGGCATATTGAACTGCGATGACATGTTTGCATCCAATGACGTGATTGAGGCGATAGTGGCCTGTTTTAATGAATATAAATTAGACGCTGTTTATGGCGATCTGGTGTATGTGGATAAAACGAACACCAATAAAGTAATTCGCCTTTGGAAAGGGTTTTCGTTTAACCGGTATCGTTTCAACTATGGCTGGATGCCCGCACATCCCACTTTTTATTTACGCCGTGAATTAATAGATGAAATTGGTGGATACGAAACGCATTATTTCACTGCGGCCGATTACGAATTTATGGCAAGGTACCTCTACCGTTTCAGGATCAGTGCCCGTTACCTGCCAAAATTAATTGTAAAAATGAGGGTAGGGGGGCAAAGCAATGATACGATCAAAGGCAGGCTGCGGGCCAACCGCAGGGATTACCTCGCTATGAAAAAGAACCTGATACCTTTTCCGTTTTTAGCGTCCTTATTGAAGCCTGTCATAAAACTGCACCAATATTATTACTCGCTGTTTCATAAATTGTAAGCCCCCAACCCTTTAAGGGGAGTTATTGGAAGAGTAAAACCTTTTGGAAATACTTTTACATTGAATAGTTAAAACCCCTTAGCGGGGGCTACATCCCAAATTGTCGCAGAGGGTTGCCAACATTCCTTAGGCCCTACTTATTTAAAGGCCATTTGCAAAGGTTGGCAACCCTTCAGGAATGGAGCGGCAATTTGGGGTTCCCCAGGGCAGGCGCATTAAAATTTTAAAGCCTGAAAGGCTGACATGATTATAGAAACAGAACGAACATAAAGTCTTTAAAACCCCGAAGGGGTGATATTTCACCCCTTCGGGGTTTTAAAAAATCAAGAATGATACATTTCTATAATAATTACATCCCTTCGGGATTAAAAACATGCTTCTTTTGTCAGAAAAAGGTTTTTAATGCGTCTGCCCTGTGGGATGCCCCCTTAGCGTTTGGAAGCAATATTTTTCTTAGTATATTGCATCAATTGTAACCATGTTTAATTTTTTCAAGAAAAAAAATACCGCCTTGTTTTTACCCGAATATCTGCCTTTCCAAACAGATATTCATTCTCATATATTACCAGGTATTGATGATGGGGCGCCTGATATTGCAACTTCTCTACAGTTGGTAAAGGGCATTTATGATCTTGGGATCCGTAAAACGGTTGCTACTCCACATGTGATAGCGGATATCTATAGAAATACGCCTGAAACGATTAATGCCGCTTTGGCTGAACTGCGGAAAGCTTGTGCGGATGCCCGGATTAATATTGAAATTAATGCGGCGGCTGAATATATGCTGGATGATTATTTTTTAAAATTGCTGCACGAGGATTCTCCTTTACTATGTATTCATAAAAATATTATCCTCACGGAACAGTCTTATGCTTCCTCTTCGAATAACCTGAACGAAATAGCTTTTGCGATGATGACAAAGGGTTACCGCCCGATTATGGCCCACCCTGAGCGGTATTTTTATTATCATAACAATTATGGCAGTTTCGGGCACTTAAAAGATATGGGCTTTTTTTTGCAGGTAAATGTTTTATCATTGACCGGTTATTACGGCAAATCAGTTGCAAAGGCCGCAAAGTATATCCTGGAGAATAATATGGCTGATTTTGTTGGAACGGATATGCACCATCATCGCCATTTGGGGATAATGCAAAAAAGGGAAAACCTTGAATTGTTTAAGAAGAGCCTGAATAAAAAAATGTTCAATGTATTAAGCGATTATTAAGTAAATATTCAGGTTCTTTTTTTTGTTAGCCTATTTAGTCCCGCAAGCCCGGTGTACAATCTACAGGTACGTAGTGCAGAAATAATTTAAGAAGATCAACATTAAATTCAGATATTAAATATTTTTTACGGATATTTACTTAACCATAAAATTTCAATATTCTTTATATCCGCTTTCATTTATTTACCGGGTTTTATTTCTAAATGCGCCCGGTTAAATAGATCAATTGTTTAATTCAACAAAGTATAACAAACTACCGCTTAGATTTTTTTATCCGCTGAAGAATGGTCTGCACATAACCCCTTAAGAATGATCAATGCCAATAAATTGTTCATGATTTAAATTTTATGAGAATGAAAGTGACCATTATTACAGTAACGTATAATTCAGCGGAATACCTTGAGCAATGTATTCAGTCCGTAATAGGGCAGCATTACCACGACATTGAACATATCATTGTAGATGGCGGATCTACGGATGCTACCCTTAAAATCATAAAACGCTATGAACCTCATATCGCCCAGTGGATATCCGAAAAGGATAATGGCATGTATGATGCAATCAATAAGGGAATGCGAATGGCTACCGGTGATGTGATCGGAACATTGAACAGCGATGACATACTTGCATCCAGGGATGTGATTACGGCAATTGTGCATAGTTTTACCCATTACAATGCAGAGGCTGTATTTGGCGATATCGTGTATGTTCAGCAAACGAATATGCAAAAGATACTTCGTGTGTGGAAGGGTGGTGAATATAACCGTGAAAAATTCAAATTCGGATGGATGCCCGCCCATCCTTCGTTTTATATCCGTAAAAAATTAATTGACAGGTGTGGATATTACGAAACACATTTTTATACAGCGGCTGATTATGAATTCATGGCCCGCTACCTGTATTTCCATGGGGTGAATGCACGTTACCTGCCTAAACTGATTGTAAAAATGCGTGCAGGGGGCATGAGCAATGTGAATTTTACCCGGCGGGTTCGTGCCAACAGAAGGGATTACCTCGCAATGAAAAAAAATAATATCCCTTTTGCATTGTTTGCTTCTATTTTAAAACCGCTGCGGAAATTACACCAGTTTAGAAATATCATTGCAAATTCATTTTCTTCTATTTTCAATAGGAATGAAAGGCCAGGTTTTATTCCTGTTGAAAAATTTACGGTTATAGAAAAAGTTACGGTTATAGAAAGAGTTACGGTTATAAAAGAAGCTGTTTAAAAAGAAGTTGAAAACTTTTATTTTTTCCTACGGATGGGTTCCGTAATAAATTTGCAACCTCAGGTCTCCTTATCTTTCGCAGTTTAAGGTGTATGCTTTTTTATCTTTTTTGTCCGGGCTAAGAAGCTATGGGCATCATCGTTGCATCGCCATCTTGTACTGAATGCCATTGGGGAACATTAATTGCGTTTTGCCGGGCGGTTCATCAGGCGCCATTAATGAACTGGCAGAAGGTCTCCCCTTTTGGAACATCCCGACCTGTGCTGTGCCGACCTTTCGGCATTTTTCGGGAA